>JAGAVE010000111.1 GCA_017942105.1 Clostridia bacterium
AAAACAGATGACGGTTGGAAAATTGGTGACAGTAAAACATATTCTATAGAATGTAAAAAAAATATAGATAAATACAGCGCTGTTGTTTATAAAGTGAGTAATAGTGAAGACCGATATGTAAGGATTACAGCGAGCTTTGTTAATGATTCTGCAGAAATAACAGATAGCAACGGCAAACGATTTGAATCCGTTAAACACGGCAGTCATGTGTCCTATTATTTTTATACAAATGAGGGTTTTGATTATACCGTTGTGATTGATGGCGTTGTCTATTCTTTGAAAGACTAAGCTGTTAAGACGGTACAAGAGACAGCGTCCTTATGCTCAACAAAATGAAAATATCTGTGGTATTTCTGCGAGGCGTGGAAACAAAATCGAATACTCCTTAAAAACAAAGAATCAACCATCCGTTAGAATGGCTGATTCTTTTTGTTCCATTATTATGTTGTTAACAAATATATTGGTTTTGATGTTGCAGTTTATATCATAGAAAAAAGTGTTCTGAAGAATGAGATTATTGCTGTGAAGATATTGACCCTTGAGTCTGTTGTGTTATCAGCAACTTCAAAAGAATCGATGATTTCGTCCGTGTCGGTGCGATAAGTTGTGCCGATGATTGCGTCCTCGGTAAATGTAAACGCTGTGTAGGTGGGGACACGGACATCAAAGGCGGAGGCGGTAAACGAAGCCGTTGTTTCGGGCAACGGGTCATAGTTACTGCCGGAAGCTGAGGAGGACTGAACATATACAGTTCCTTCGCCGTCCGTGATTTTGCCTGCATACATAGGATCTGTGCGTGAATAGAAGTGGTCGTGGCCGCTCAGACACAGATCTATATCATATAAATCATAGAGCGATGAAAAGAAGAGCCTTTCTTCTGAAAAATCATTGTCGCTTAATGAAGCTGAATACGGGTTGTGGTGCATTGTGACAACTCTCCACTTTGTGTCGGGATAAGCCTGTGTCGCTTTACGCAAAACCTTTGCGGTGTCAAACATAAAATCGTTGTTTGAGTTGATTGTAATAAAAAGAACATCGCCGTAAGTGTAATAGTACCCCGTTCCTGCTTCACTTGATGCAAGCTCCCGAACCTCGTTCGGGTTGTTGAAAATTTCTCCGTAAAGCGTAGAATCTTCGTCGTGGTTGCCGATGGTGTTGGCGACGGGCAGGGAGCGTAAAGCTTCGGGAGAAAGATACGCTTTCATTTGCACGAGACTGTCGGCCGACTGGAATTGGTCGCCGCCTGAAATTGCAAAAGCGGCATTCGGGTAAGCTGTAAGCATTTTTTCAACCGTATAGTTCCAGCCGCAGGTGTCGCGGATAAGAACTTCTTCAAGCGTTTCGTCGCCGGAGCGCCCGATTTGCGCATCGGAAACATAGAGGACGGTAAAATCCTCCGACGGTTGAACGGTAAACGGCTGAGCTTCACTCGGAATTCCGTTTTCAGTGTATGTATAGTAATAGGTTTTGCCTTGCTCGAGTCCCGTTACGGTAACCTTATTTGACCTGAGGTTTTCAATCGCGTCGGAAGAAATGACATCAAACTCTTCGGCGTCAGACATATCACTGCTTTCCGAAACCTTGAACGAAGGGTTGCTGTCCGTTGAGCTTGAAAGCCACGCAAAACGAAGCTCGCCGACGGCGGCGCCGGGCGTAACGGAAATTACCGTGTCATCGGCCAGTATTTGCGACCATTTCGGTGAAAACTCTTCAAGAACATCGTCTGTATACGCGAAGCCGGGCTCAGCGAAAGCCGTAACGCTCAGAATAAAATTAAGAACAAGAACGACAGATATTGTTTTAATAAATTTTTTCATACTGATTCCTCCGATTCCATACTTATAATTTAATACTAAAAATGAAGTTTGTCAACGAAATTAAAACGGCTTGCGTTATTGACAATTTGATGAATGTTATTTATAATATACTTCGCGTGCCGTGTTGCGAACGGAAGATTCTGCTTATTTAAGAAAAGTTTTTTACTTTTGGGTTAAAGACTGTTTTTCGTTACACAAACACGGGGACTAATTTAAAAGCTTTGCATCGGATCTACGGTGTGATTTAATAATTTTGAAAGAGGTGAAATTATGAAAAGAATTATTGCTATGATACTCGCTCTTGTTTTTGCAATGAACTTTGCTGTTGCTTCTTTTGCAAGCTCTGCGGTCGCTGCTGCCGATGATGAGACTGTTATAACGGCAGTTGATGAGATAAATGACGAGGCAGATGACGGAATCGTTGAAGACGAAACTGTTGAGGATGAAAATGCCGGAGAGCAGCCCTCTTTGCTTGAAAACGATTTTATCCGTTTTATTCTTGATCTGATTGATATTCTTAAGAGTACATTCAGATTCCTTGAGAAGGTTTTTAACAACTGATTTGCCTAAAGATAAACCGTAGCTTGATTGCTACGGTTTTTTATTGTCTTGCAACTGCAGAAAACCCCCGGTTCTACCGGGGGAAAAAGAACGCTTTAGTAAAAATAGAAAGCACCACGCAATAGAGTGGTGCAAAAAATAATAACCTCCTGATATAATAGAAGCGGTTTGGCGACTGCATTACTAAGATAAAAGGA
>JAGAVE010000026.1 GCA_017942105.1 Clostridia bacterium
AAAACACGACTCCGAAGAGTCGTTTTTGGGTTACGAAAGAGCGACTAAAAATATTATATCATACTTTTGCCAATCAATCAGAGCGAAACCTTGTATCTCATCAAGCCGCAGTTAATACAGCCTTCGGCTGATGATATGCTCTTACGGCGATGATATACACGCTGACGCGTGATGAGATACAGCCTCAAAGGGGCTGATGATATACACGACTGCGTCGTGATGATACGCCAAGCCTGCGGCTTGGATAAAAAAAGAAGTAACTTTTGGTAGACAAAAGTTACCTCTTTTTTGGTGCCGGTGACCGGGGTCGAACCGGTACGGTATCGCTACCACTGGATTTTGAGTCCAGCACGTCTGCCAATTCCATCACACCGGCACATAACGGCACTTATTATAAACCAATATCATAAAAAAATCAAGTGTTTTTTTCAATTTTGCAAAGAGTCATAGATAACTTTAGCTATTTCCTTTGCCATCGCATCCATATTCGCGTCGTACGCCTTGTTATCCTCGTCCGAGGTAATAAATCCGACCTCTAAAAGCATTGACGACATATTTGTGTTCGCATTGATATAATAATCCTTCGCAGAACTGTCACGGTAACCTCTTTTCACACCTCTGTTCGGAAGCTCAGCAGCAGCGCAAAGCTTTTCCAACATTTCGTCGGCCAAATCTCTTTCATCTCTTCCCGCATTTTTCGCGAGCCATACTTCGACCCCCGAGGCGGATGAAGAAGCACTGTTTCTATGTATAGAAACGAACAAATCGCACCTTGCTCTATTAGCTGTTTTGCATCTTTTCTGAAGAGAAACAGTTGTGTCATCATCCCTTGTCAGAATGGTTTTCACGCCCATTTTTTCAAGCTCGTCACGGACTTTTAAGGTCAGCTTAAGGTTATCATCCTTTTCAAAGCGTTTGCCGTCAGCCGAAACAGCACCTACATCGTCCCCTCCGTGACCTGCATCGAGGCAAACAACCGTCTCCCCTCCCGTTATGCTTTCTGTTATCCCCGAGAGTACGCTTACAGCAATGACCAGGCTAACAAAAACAATCGCAACTGAAATAATCACGGTGTATTCGTGTTTTTTCAGATTAGGTTTTCTCAATTTAAAATCAAGATTAATTTTCAAAACATTTCCTCTTTTCATCTGCACATCTCAGCTATGCTTTATCATTATATCATACAATCATAATTTCCGCAAATGATTGACTTTGGATATTATTTGCGTTAAAATATTTTCATCTTATACGGGAGGTTTCTTACTATGAACAATCAAGAATTTAAGCCATGTCTTCGTTTTATGGTCGTCAGTGATATTCACATCAAGGACGAACACAGCGTTGAGCGTGAGCGTTTCGAAAAAGCTATCCGCGATGCTTACAGCATTGCGCACAACAATAAATACTATCAGAAGCTCGACCTTATCGGAATGGTCGGCGACTTTGCTGACGGCGGCACTCCGACTCAATTCAAAGCCGCAAGAGATATCGTTGATGCCAATGTTGACTTTAACGAAACAAAGGTCGTCGCATCAATCGCAAGCCACGAATTTATGCACGACGGAGTTGAAGCAGGATATAAAAACTTCCGTGAAATTTTCGGCGGTGAGCCCGACACTCACACCGTTGTCAAAGGTTTTCACTTTGTTTCAATAACTCCTTCAAGAGGTTGCAACTATCACGACGACAAAAAGGAATGGATGGCTCAGGAGCTTAAGAAAGCTGCCGAGGATGATAAGAAGAAGCCCATTTTCGTCTTCCAGCACCCTCACAATTCAGGTACGGTTTACGGAAGTATCCTCTGGGGCGAAGATGACCTCATCCCCATTTATATGCACTATCCGCAGATTCTTCACTTCTCAGGTCATTCGCATGCTCCTATCAATGATCCCCGTTCGATTCATCAGCAACACTTCACATCTCTCGGCACAGGTACACTCAGCTACTTTGAGCTTGACGAGTTTGATAAGATTTACAGCACAATCCCGACAAATAAAGAAAAAGCCGCTCAGATGCTTATAGTTGAGGTTGATGAAACCAATCGCGTCCGCGTTTATCCTTACGATGTTCTTACAGGCAACTTTTTCCCGTATGTATGGGAAATCGACACTCCGTCCGACCCCTCAACATTCAAATACACAGGAGAAAGATATAAGACTACAGCTTCCCCGAGCTTTGCTGAGGGCGACGAGATTATGGTTTCTGATATCACTGAGACATCCTTCAGAATTGATTTCAAGCAAGGTATCCCTGCTGACGGCGAAGCCTATGTTAACAGCTACGATATAATCGTAAAAAATGCCGATAACGCAATCATAAGACAGTACAGTATATGGTCTGAATATTATTTTTATGATATGCCCGAAACGCTTGGAATTGATGTTACCGACCTTGATTCTGACAGCGATTATACGGTTGAAATCAGAGCAAACGGTTTCTTTATGACATCTTCAAAGAAAAATCTCTGCACAAAGGTACACACAAAATAATCTCCGGTGATGAAAATGAATAAAATCAAGGGATTTTTAAAACGCAAGGACATTGAGTTCTCGTTAAAAAGATACGGCATAGATGCTTTGGGTGCAATGGCGCAGGGTCTTTTTGCATCGTTACTTGTCGGAACAATTCTTTCAACCATAGGTCAGCAGTTTTCCATCGACTCTCTTGTTGAAATCGGCAACTTTGCTTCAGCCGTAAAAGGCAGTGCTATGGCAATCGCAATCGGCTACGCACTCAAAGCTCCTCCTCTGGTTCTTTTTTCCCTCGCGGCAGTAGGCTATTCGGCTGATATCGAGGGAGGTGCAGGAGGTCCGCTCGCCGTCTTCTTTATGTCAATAATCGCCGCAGAGCTCGGCAAAGCGGTCAGCAAGGAAACAAAGCTCGATATCCTCATAACGCCCGTTGTTACAATCATCTCGGGATGCGCTCTTTCGATGCTTTGCGCAAAATACATAGGAATGTTTGCAAGCTCGTTTGGCAATGCCGTTATGTGGGCAACGGAGCTCCATCCCCTGCTTATGGGTGTAATCGTTTCCGCAGTTATCGGAATCGCATTGACTCTGCCAATCAGCAGTGCCGCGATTTGTGCCGCTTTGGGACTTACAGGTCTTGCCGGCGGTGCAGCCGTCGCAGGATGCTGTGCTCAAATGGTAGGTTTTGCCGTTATGAGCTTCCGCGAGAATAAATGGGGCGGTCTTGTTTCACAAGGTCTCGGAACGAGTATGCTTCAAATGGGCAATATCGTCAAAAATCCGAGAATATGGATTCCTCCTACTCTCGCTTCAGCTATCACAGGTCCTCTTGCAACCTGCGTTTTCAAGCTTCAGATGAACGGTGCCGCCGTTTCGTCCGGTATGGGAACCTGCGGACTCGTCGGTCAGATCGGCATTTATACAGGTTGGGTGAACGATATCTCCTCAGGTGCAAAAAACGCAATCACAGCTTTTGATTGGATAGGTCTTGTCCTGATCTGCTTCATTCTTCCTGCGATTCTTTCCGTTATTTTCTGCGAAATCCTTCGTAAAATCGGTTGGATTAAAGAGAATGACCTCAAATTGGATTTATAAAAAATTAAGGATGACAGTTCGCCTTGAACTGTCATCCTTTTAGTTTGTATCTTCTATTTTGACTGTTTTAAATACGCCTTGTAATAGTTGCAATCAGGTGCAGCCTTATGTAAAATCAAAGAATTGATATCAATATATTTGTACGGAATATACATAGAAGAACCTGCATCTGTTTCTAATATCTTAATCATTTGAATCTCATTTACTTTTGATTCTTCAATAATCTTGTAAATTTTTCCTCCATCTGTAACCAAAGACTCTCTATCAATTACCTTATATAAATCACTATTACCAGAAAGATTTCCGTTACTGTACCACTGAGAACTTTTTAATTTATCCTCGCCAAAACTTAAGAAAGCAGCTCCTTCCTTTATAACAACATATTTTCCGTTTTCATCCTCCGCTATATATGAAGGCGTTTCATTGTAAATTTCAATCAATTCGCCGCTCCATGCGCCAATATTCGTAAAACAAATCACACTTTCATCTTCAGGTGTGCCATATGTGATTTTAAAATTATTTAATTCAATTTCTAACGAAGTGTTCTTCTCTTCAAGTTTACCAATACGAGTGATTATATTTGCATAGATAGCCATAACCACCAACACCGCCGTAAAAATAAGCGCTATCCTGGTTGCAGTATATTTCTTTTTCACAAAACCCTCTCCTTTGTTTGCAATTCATATAATTTACAAAGAGTTTAATCTTCTGAAATTGAATTATCAAAAACCTTTTTATTTATTTGATGACATTTTCAAAAGCTTTACACTTGTTTTGACAAATCATTGTATTAAATCAGATTTCTTTCGCCATAACGATACCGCCGAGTGCAGAGGCGATTTTTGAAAATCTCTTTCTTTCATAAAAGCGTTGCGCTCCCGTATTTTCTTTATCAACAATGAGCATAACGCCCGGAACATCCATACTTTTAAGCTTTTCCAGCAAAGTGTCCATAAGCTGAGAGCCGTAACCTTTCCCCTGGTAACCATCGAGAATATCGATATGCAGATGTGCAGGGTATTTCTTTTTAAAAGGAAGATATCCGAAAGGGAGAAAAAATGCCGTTACGCTCTGACGCTTTTCGATCTCCCAAAGCTTTCTGACTTCGTTTTTTCGATATCCTTTTACATACTTTGAGTAATCGGGTGCGCAGAGAATATATCCGACAGCTTTGCCGTTATCGTCAAGCACAAACGAGGTTTCTCTTTCTGCTCTTGCATAGTAGGTTGAATATGTCAAAGCAATCTTTTTGCCGATATCCTCATTTCTCCTCGCCTCGGGTCCTGCAGTCATTCTGCAGATATATTCAATATCTTTGATATCCTTGCTTTCAGCAGGTCTTATGTGTGGCATTGTGTCACCCCTTTTATTCTACTCCGCGATAAAGCAAACCGCGAGTGAAATCTCCCTTAGGTTTACCTGAACGGATATAAGATGATATGATTTCTGCACAGACTTCTTTGCTCTCTTTCGTGAAATAAAGAAGCATAAAATCCATATTGCGAATTTCGCTGAGTCTGTCTGCCATATAAACAGGAACGGAATTCAGAATATCGTTAACACCCATACGGCATTCAATCGGGAATTCAACTCCCCTTCTGTCAACAAGCTTTCCGTTCTTTTTGCAATCGGAGCAGGTTTTACCGTTTTTTTGCGGACAATTTCTGACGAGCATAAGAGGAAGTCTGCCGTAAGCAAATATACCTCTTGACGCTTCGCCGCCTACAGCCTGAGCTTGAGATATAGTGAGCTCAGCGGAAAGAAGAATTTTACCGACACCCATATTTTCAAGCACCTTAAGAGAGCGGGAATTAAACACATTTGAGCCGAAAAATGCGTTAGCCTTAAGCCCTGCTTTCTGTATAAGAGCAATTCCGTCAAGTGTTCCTGCCCAGGCTTCGGTTATACCGTATTCCTTCGCTTCAACAAGCTGACGAAGGATTTTGTCGTATGAGCCAAAAATGCCTCTCGGCACTTCTACGCTGACGCGGACGGATTTTTTCACCTTTTTTTCTTCGCCGAGAGGTACTATAACCTGCTCGATGTAGTCCCAGTTTTCAGGTATCGTTTCTATATCCGAAAATCTGCATATAAGCCTTTTTTTGCCGCCCTGATGAGGCTTGATTGAAACGAATTCATTTTTAAATTCTTTAACCGTTGAAGCTTCTGAGCTTTCAAGCTTCTCGATAGCTTCACGCCTTAATTTGTTGATTTCGGAAACAGGAACAAAAACACCGTCATCAAGTTCGATATCAATTTCACCTGCAAAGAACCTCGTTCCTCCGCATTTTTCAAGCTGAGCGCGCACAGAGTCTTCTGTTGTAGCTTTATTAAGAGCAGGCTGGGGCTGAGTTTCACTTTCAACGAAAACATTCTTTCCGCCTGCCCGGGCCGCAAGCGATATCGACTCACCAAGGATTCCCGTAAAAGCGAAATCAATTTTTGTGTCTGCAACTTCCTTTTCATAGAGCTTTTCGAGCTTTTTGAGAACTGCCGCTGCAGCCGTTACATCATCCTTCTGCCTTGTGCCGAACATATCGACTCCAAGTTTATTTTTATAATATCCGTCAGTAAAGCCTGATCTGGAGAAAACGCTTCTGAGGTCACTTTTAAGCTCGTTATCAACGATTCCGTCAACGCTGTTTCTGCAAGCCTTCACTGCGGCGGCGACATATTCAGGCCTCTTCATTCGACCTTCAATTTTAAACGAGCAGACACCCATTTCAGCCATTTCACGGATATAATCAACAAGCGAAAGGTCTTTCAGACTGAGGTCGTGCCCCGTCGCATACGGTGCGCCGAATGGCAGACGGCACGGCTGAGCGCAAGCTCCTCTGTTACCGCTTCTTGAACCGAGAACCGCCGAAAAATAGCATTGACCCGAAACGCACATACAAAGCGCACCGTGAACAAAGCATTCAAGCTCAATCGGTGAATTTTCGCAAAGATTGCGTATTTCTTCCATCGAAAGCTCACGGGGAAGAACAGCTCTCGTAAAGCCGAGCTTTTTAAGCTTTTTAAGCCCTGCGGGAGTCTGAACGGACATCTGCGTAGATGCGTGCATAGGCATATCGGGAGCGCAACTGCGAATAATATCTGCAAGGCCAAGATCCTGGACAATTATTGCGTCCACACCTGCCTCACAAGCAAGACGGACGGCATCCTGAGCTTCGTCCAGCTCGCCGTCCGAAATAAGCGTGTTCAATGTAAGATGAACCTTGACTCTGTGCTTATGGCAATAGTCAACGGCATTTTTAAGCTCGCTGAAATCAAAATTATCGGCATTACGACGCGCGCTAAAATCCTTTAACCCAAGGTAAACGGCATCAGCACCGCTTCTGACTGCAGCAACAACAGACTCCATTGAGCCTGCCGGTGCGAGAATTTCAATATTCATTATAACTGATCCTTTTCTTCAAGACTTCTTCTTATACTGCGAAGATCCCTTGTCATTCTTTCTGCTTCTCTGCGTGCCATTTCAGCTTCAGTCTTTGCCCTTGCGGCGTCTTCCATATACACCTGAATCTGAGCTTTGAGATAATCAGCATTTCTTTCAGCCTGATGATATCTGTCTGCATAATCAAGAGCGCAGAGCACAGCCGCCTGAACCTGCGAAAGCTTGGAATGATTCTGCATCAAATCCGTCATAATCTCATCGACCTCTTCAGCCAGGTTTTTGATATAGTTAACATCTCCGTCTGTCGTAAGGCGGTAGTCAAGGCCGCCGATAGTAAGTCTGACTTTATTTTTTTCCATAATAATCCCTCCGCAGTATAATGCGCAAAAGTCTGCCAATAATCAAATTACAGGAAACATAAAGCGCCTGCTTTTTTTGCGATGTTTGCTTATTCTATAATTACCAACAAACCATAAGGTTTTAAAAGGTATCTTCCCGCCTCGATTCGAATGTGCGTGATATATTGCATTTCAGCCTTATGTGTAGTTGGTAGTTAAAGTATACTATAAAAACGCGACAGAGAAAAGTCTTTTTCGATATTTTTTGCATTTTTGCAATATATTTATTTCCCCTTCCGCTCATTTATGCTCATTATTTTGTGCAATTATTATAATTAAATTTTCCAATTCAGACATTTAAACAATATCTTTCGTTAAAAAGTACAAATATAAGCAAAAATTTTCTTATAACAATTTCTGTTTGACTGTTGTATTTTTATACATTTTGGTATAAAATCTATACATAAAGCATCGGTGATACTTTGCAAATATCCCAAGGAGGTATATTTATGAACTATAAAATGACCAAAAAAGAAGCCAAAGAGCTCATTTACAACAAGCTTTCTCACTTTTTCGGCGTAACGCCTGAGGAAGCAACCTATGAGCATTATTATAAAGCTATCGCTCTTATCCTGCGCGATATGATGATGCAGGGCAGAAAGGAATTTCACAACGAGTCCAAAACGGCTGATTCAAAAAAGGTTTATTACCTTTGCATGGAATTTCTTATGGGTCGCTCTCTTAAGAACAACCTCTACAATCTCAATCTCACAAAAACAATGGAATCTGCACTCAAGGATTTCGGCATAAAGCTTGAAAAGCTCTACGATTGCGAGCCTGACGCCGGTCTCGGCAACGGCGGTCTCGGCAGACTTGCCGCCTGCTATCTTGACGGACTTGCAACTCAGGGTTATTTTGCAAAGGGTTATACAATTCTCTATGAATACGGTATTTTCAAACAAAAGCTCGTTGACGGTTGGCAGACAGAAATGCCCGACTTTTGGCTTCCCGGCGGTGATGTATGGCTCGTTCCCCGTGAGGAAGAAGCTGTTGACATCAAGTTTGAAGGTTGGATTGATGAAATTTGGGATCACAGCTATCACCATGTTGAACAGCGTGACTGCAAGATAGTCAAGGCTATCCCTCACGATATGTATGTTGCAGGTAAGGACGGAAACGGCATCAGCGTTCTTCGCCTTTGGTCTGCGAAGGCACCGGGTCTTGATATGGATATGTTCAATCAGGGTGACTATATGCGTGCAATGGAGCAGAACGCTATGGCTGAGGTTATCAGCAAGGTGCTCTACCCTGCAGATAATCATCCTGAAGGAAAGAGCCTTCGTTTAAGACAGCAGTATTTCCTCGTTTCATCCTCAATTCAGGATATCGTAAACAATCACCTTCGTATCTACGGCAGAATCGACAACCTCGCTGAAAAGGTTGCAATTCACATCAATGACACTCATCCGACGCTCGCTATCCCCGAGCTTATGCGTATTCTTCTTGATGAATGCGGCTACGGCTGGGATGATGCTTGGAAAATCGTTACCGATACTATCGCATACACCAACCACACCGTTATGGCAGAGGCTCTTGAATGCTGGCCCGAAGATCTGTTCAAGCGTCTTCTCCCCCGTATTTATGGAATCACAAAGGAAATCGACAACCGTTTCCGCAGCTTTGTATGGGCATCAACAGGCGATGCTGACAAGGTTGAACGAATGGCTATCGTATCAAACGGCGTTATCCGTATGGCTAATATGTCCGTTGCAGGTTCACACAGCGTAAACGGTGTTTCAGCTCTTCACTCTGAGATACTTAAAGCCAGCGTTTTCAACGATTTCTACAGCGTGACTCCCGATAAGTTCAAGAATGTTACAAACGGTATTGCTCACAGACGCTGGCTTTGCCAGTCAAACCCCGAGCTTACAGCCCTTCTTAAAGAGCTCATCGGCGACGGTTTCATCTATGACGGAGCTGAGCTTGAAAAACTCAGAGCTTTCGCGGACGACAAAGAGGTTCTCAAAAAGCTTGAGGATATCAAATTCCGTAATAAGCAGAAGATTGCAAAGATCGTCAAAGAAAGAAATGGAATCGACATTGATCCCAACTCAATTTTCGACGTTCAGGTAAAGAGACTTCACGAATACAAGCGTCAGCATCTTAATGCTTTCCATATCCTTTCTAAGTATCTTGCAATCAAAGAAAATCCTGACGGAGACTTCACCCCGCACACTTATATCTTTGCGGCTAAGGCAGCTTCAGGATATTATATGGCAAAGAAAATCATCAGCTTCATCTGCGCTTTGGGGAACCTTATCAACAACGACCCTGATGTAAGAGGCAGACTCAAGGTTGTTTATCTTGAAGATTATAATGTTTCGCTCGCAGAGGCTCTTATGCCTGCCGCAGATATCAGCGAACAGATTTCGCTTTCAGGTACGGAAGCAAGCGGTACGGGCAACATGAAGCTTATGATAAACGGCGCAATCACGCTCGGCACGATGGACGGAGCTAATGTTGAGATTCACGAGGCTGTCGGTGAGGATAACATCATCATCTTCGGTATGAGCACACCTGAGGTTAACGATCTCAAGAGACTTGGCTACACACCGATGAAATATTATCAGAACAATGCTGATTTAAGGCGCGTTATCGATTTTATCAACAACGGTATCGACGGCAAAACCTTCCCTGAAATCGGAAGCACTATCATTCACCACGACCCGTATATGGTTCTTGCTGATTTTGCTGATTATAAGGCCGCTCAGGCTAAAGCTGAAGAGCTTTATAAGAACAGAGACGCATGGAACAGAATGTCTCTTATGAACATTGCGGGAGCAGGCAGATTCGCTTGCGACAGAGCAATCAACGAATATGCCCGCGACATCTGGCACACAGCTCCCCTTAACCCCATCAAGAAAAAGAAATAATTTTACGGCAGAGGCTTCAATCGAGGCTTCTGCCGTTTTCATTTCCCCCTTCAACCTGACAATTTCAGGTTTGTAGGACAAAGGCGATGCCTTTGCAGATAATATAAGAGATAATATTGAATCGTTGAGGGTCTGCGACGCAAATTTAATACCTGTCTTAATCGTTCTCGTAGGGCGTGATGCTTGCGACACACCGCAAATTCGTGCAGAATTTAACGGTACATCGTACCTTGCGAAAAGGTTTTAATATATCAATAAAACCAAAGCAGCATATACAAACAGCAGTAAGCCACAGCCCTACGCACGGTTTCATAATATCGTCCGTCAAAAGCCTTGTCATTCTGAACGAAGTGAAGAATCTTTAAAATAGAGGTCAGGATTCTTCGGCACAGCCTCAGAATGACATTTTTTTGGTAGGGACCGGCCTCCCGGACGGTCCGCAATTTATAATGACAAACGGACGGTCGAGGACGCCCGTCCCTACCGATATGATATAAAACTTCTTGTAGGGTGTGACGCTTGCGACACACCGCAAATCTGTGCAGAATTTAACGGTACGTCGTACCTTGCGAAAAGGTTTTAATATATCAATAAAACCAAAGCAGCATATACAAACAGCAGAAAGCCACAGCCCTACACACGGTTTCATAATATCGTCCGTCAAAAAGCCTTGTCATTCTGAACGAAGTGAAGAATCTTTAAAAGGGAGGTCAGGATTCTTCGGCACAGCCTCAGAATGACATTTTTTGATTGTTTACATCTTATCTATACATCCTCATCGGCAATACGGATTCTTCGGGGTGGCCTCCGGGCATTTTCTCTTCCAGCATCAGGCAAGCGTTGAAAATTGCGTTTTTGCCGAAACGATGGCGAAGAGCAAGTACAGTATCGTCTATCTTCTGAATTTTTTCGTGCTTTGAGACATCCGAAAAAAAGTCAAGCTGAGCAGGGGCGTTGATTTCAATAAGGTCAATCGCCCTTATCGTTACTGCCCTGACATTGTTTTTCCACTCATATCTTTTCTTAAAAAGCTCCATCGCCTCCCTCGCAAGCTCGGATGCGCTCCTCGTCGGAATTGCGAGTTTCTTCTGAAACTGACTGCAGAAAAGTCTGCAATCTTTAACAGTTATCTGCACTCCGCACGCCTTAAGTCCGCAACCCGTCAACCGTCGTTGGACATCCTGACTCAGGGAAAGAAAAACTCTCCAAACCTCACCTGCGTTGACGAGATCCTCGGAGCAGGTTATGCCGTGGCCGATGCTTTTTACAGGCTCTTTGTAGCCGTCAGGCTTGACCCTTGAAGTGTCAAATCCGTTTGCAAAAATCCACAGCTCCGTTCCGTTTTTACCGAGCTGTTTTGTTATCCAATCCCGATCACAGTTTGCAAGGTCGCCTATCGTATGAATCCCAAAGCTGTTAAGCTTTGCAAAGGTTGCTCTGCCGACGCCTATCATCTCCACGGCAGGCAGTTTCCACAGTTTTTCTTTGAAATCCTCACGGGTTATAACCGTAACAGCATCTGGCTTTTTCAGGTCACTGCCAAGCTTCGCAAAAACCTTGTTGAACGAAACACCGATTGAAACCGTAAGACTAAGCTCAGATTTGACAGTCTCGCGTATACTTTCTGCAATCTGCCACCCGTTGCCGAAAAGGCGTTGACTTCCCGTGACATCCAGCCACGCTTCGTCAAGACCGAAGGGTTCAATCAGATCCGTATATCTTCTGTAAATATCTCTTACGAGGGAAGAATATTTTATATACTCATCATAATGAGGCGGAACAACGATCATATCAGGGCATTTGAGCTTAGCCTGCCAGACAGCCTCACCCGTTTTAACTCCACAAACCTTAGCTTCCTGAGATTTCGCAAGAATTATGCCGTGCCTTTCCTCAACACTTCCTGCAACAGCGACGGGCTTTCCCCTGAGCTGAGGATTTAGCATGCATTCAATTGAAGCATAGCAGGCGTTCAAATCCGAGTGCAATATCACCCTCTCCACATTCTCACCTCACTGATTTTTTCGCTTTAATTATACGAACATTTGTTCGGTTTGTCAATAGTAAAAATTGGTTATCCTTCGTTTTATGTCATTGAGAGTAACTCTTTGTAACCCTATTGTAACCTCACTTAACTTGACAACAATCAACAACATATGGTAAAATCAATTATCACTTATTACTTGAATTATCGGAGGAAGGTTCAGCTTAATGATCAATTCAGACAATTTGTGTATGAGCTGTATGAAGGACATCGGCAATCTTAAAATATGTCCTCATTGCGGTTTTCACAGTGACACTCAGCAGATTGCTCCGTATCTGCCGATAAGAACTGTTCTGGGTAACAGATACCTTGTCGGAAAGCTTCTCAGCTATAACGGTGACGGTGCAACATACATAGGACTTGACCTTTCAACGAGGTCAGCCATAAATATCAGAGAGTTTTATCCCGTCGGAATCGCGCGACGCAACGCAAAAACCTTTGCCGTTCTCCCAAACGACCCTCACGGCGCTTTGTTCAACGAATGCCTGCACAGCTTTATGGAGATGTGGCGCAAGCTTATGCGTCTGAGCGGCCTTTCGGCGCTTATCAAGGTCCACGATGTTCTTGAAGGCAACGGAACCTGCTACGCAATAACCGAGCATATCAACGGCGTAACTCTTCGCGAATATCTCCTTCGTAACAATGTCGGTTATATTTCGTGGGATAAGGCGCGCCCCTTACTTATGCCGGTTCTTTCAACCCTCGGCACTCTTCATTCATCAGGAATTGTGCACAGAGGCATCTCTCCTTCGACACTCATCGTCGCTCAGGACGGAAAGATACGGATAACAGGCTTCAGCATCAGTCAGGTGCGCTCCGCAAGAAGTGAGCTTGAGCATCAGCTTTTCAATGGCTATGCCGCTTTCGAGCAATACGGCTTTGAAGGCAGACAAGGCACATGGACCGATATTTACGGTTTCGGCGCCGTCCTTTACAGAACTCTTATCGGCACTGACCCGATTGACGCTACAGAGAGAGTGACCAACGACCGTCTTATGGTCCCGGGTAAATTTGCAGAGCAGCTCCCCGCTTATGTTATCAACGGACTTGTTAATGCACTGCAGATTCTCCCTGAGGACAGAACGCGTACTGTTGAGGAGCTTCGAGCTGAGCTTTCGGCATCACCCAGCGCAGTAGCAGTTGCTTCAATGGACATCAAACCTCCCGAAAGGCAACCCGCTCAACCTAAATATCAGGCAACGGCACAGCGTCTTGACTTTGAGGAAGAGGAAGAAGACCTCACCTACGAAAAAAGAGAGGCGGCTCAAAGAAGGCACAACGCTTCTATTGCAATTGTCACAGCCGCCGTTATCATAATCGCCGCTGTTGTTATTCTGCTCGCGCTTGAAATGTCGGGCAAAATTGATATTTTCTCAAAAGAAGAAAGTACGACGACCGCAAGCCTGCAAACAGAACCCGTTCCCGATTTTGTCGGCAAAAACTACGAGCAGGTTATAAATGATGAATATAACAAAAAATACTTCACATTCACAAAAAACGAGGTTTACGACACAAGCAAAGAAGCAGGGGTTATCATCAGTCAGAGTCCTGCTCCCGGCACCAATGTAACAAAGAAGGATGAAATTGTCCTTACCGTCAGCAAAGGCACAGAAATGGTAGTCTTCCCGTCAGGAATCGTCGGTATGAAATATGAAGACGCCAAGGCTTTGCTTGAAACGAAAGGATTTAAGGTTGACAAACCTATTCCCAAGCAGAATATGGGCGGTCAGGTATCAGGTACCGTTGCAGACCATCCAAACAATACTGCAGGCACATCATATTCCAAAGGTTCAACTATTATCCTTTATGTCTGGGAGGATGAAATGGTCGCCTTCCCTGACGATATTATAGGAATGACATTTGCCGATGCAAAGGCTATTCTTGAAGCCAGAGGCTTCGTTGTCGGTGACCCCATTTCAGCCGATATTCTTAACGACTATTCGTACGCAATAGTTGAAGCTCACTCAGGCTTTGATTCCGGCGAAAAATACGCCAAGGGTTCAGAAGTCAAGCTTACGGTTGCCGCTCCCGAACCCCCGGAAGATCCTACGGACACTCCGCAACTGTTTTTCGGCTTTTAAAAATCCATCCGAAACGCTTCTCTTTGAGAGGCGTTTTGTTTTTATCATTGTTGCTAAAATTATATAGTTGTGTTAAAATAATTCGGAACGGAGTTGATAATATGGAATTCAGCTATGAATATTTTAAAACCAGTGCAGATTATGTTAAATCCATTGTGCCGTACGAACCCGAAATCGGAATCATTCTCGGCTCAGGTCTCGGCAATTTTGCAAACGAAATCGAAAACCCTATCATCATTGATTATAAAGACATCCCGAACTTTCTTGTTTCGACTGTTGATTCGCACGCAGGCAAGCTTATCTTCGGCAAACTTGAAGGAAAAAGTGTCGTCTGTATGGCAGGAAGATTTCATTTTTACGAGGGTTATGACTATGAACAGCTTGTCATACCCATCCGCCTTTTCAAGCTGATAGGCGTTAAAAAAACTATCCTGACCAACGCCGCAGGTGCCGTTAACACTGATTACAACGTCGGAGACATTATGATAGTTAAAGACCACATCAAACTAAACGGAGCAAGTCCTCTTTGCGGAAAAAACATTGACGAATTCGGCCCGAGGTTTTTTGATGTTACGGATATGTATACAAAATCTTTGCGTGAAATTGCACTCAGGTGCGCTGACGGCTGCGGTCTCAATGTCCATGAAGGCGTTTATATGTTTTTCACCGGACCTCAGTTTGAAACGCCTGCAGAAATAAGAGCGGCAAGAATTCTCGGTGCAGACGCTGTCGGAATGTCTACTGTTACAGAAGCCCTTACCGCCGCGCACTGCTCAATGCCATTGCTCGCTCTTTCGGTTATGACAAATATGGCGGCAGGAGTTCTTGATTGCAAGCTTTCTGACGAGGAAGTCGGAATTGCCGCCGCTAAAATCGCAGACAAATTTGCAGATTTTGTTAAAAAGATTATTTGCAATATATAAAAAGCGTAAAACCGATTGACAATATCAAAATTTTCCCGTATTCTAAATACAAGCTAATCTGAGGAGGAAAAACAATGAAATTAAAAAGATTTTTTGCTCTCGCACTTGCAGCAACAATGGCGATGAGCTTTGCAACAACAGCATCGGCAAGATATATGGGCGATGTTAACAATGACGGCGAGGTAAACTCAAGCGATGCACTTGCAGTTCTCCGCTACGCAGTCGGCACTACGGACGATATGGACACAAGATTCGCCGATATGAACGGTGACGGAGCTATAAATTCATCCGATGCTCTTGAGATACTTCGCACAAGCGTCGGCTCCGTTGATAAAATCGACGGACCCGAAGAGGATCCGACCATTCCTGAAACAGCAGAGGAAATCCTCGCTGTTTATAACAACGCAGTTAACAAGGCGGTTGATGAAAAGGTTGGTTATACAAAACAGAGAACCACGACCGTAAAGAAAATCGATGCGGGCTCATATACGAGCGTTGCAGGCGACCTCGTCAAGGACTTCCTCGGCGAAGGAACAAACGAGTTGAAAAACTCCGGCGGAGCAACCAAGCATCTTAAAAAATCAACTCTTGAGGTTTCAGACCTGACACAGGTAAAATGTGAAGTAAGAAACGACACCTACACCGTTACGCTCTACCTTAAGGACGGTACAAGTTCAGCTTCAAAAAGCTCAACTAAGGACAATTCTCCCATCGCTAAAAGCGGTCTCGTTACAGGCAAATCCGTTGATGCAAATGTTGATTACATCAACAGCCAGTGTATTTATTCAAGCATCACCGAAAACGGAGTAAAGGTTGAAAAAGTCAGCGCAGTAACAAAAAATGCACAGATCATTGTCGTAGTTGACAAGGCAACCGGAAACCTTCTTTCTTACACAGCTTCGTTCGAATGGGGCGCTGATATCAGCAATCTGTCAGTAACATTCCCTCCCGTAAAAATCGCCAAAGCTTCAGGTGATGCTCATACCGCTGTTGTTTTTTCAGATTTTAAATGGTAAATAATTTAAGGTGCAGGAAACTGCACCTTTCTTTTTTGTTGATTTAAGCTCAATATCGTGATAGAATAAATGTATCTTGATTTTCGGGGTGGATTATGAAAACATTATTTAAAAATGCTGATATTCTTGTTTTTGAAAACGGTATTTACAGCGTTATCAAAAACACATATCTTGCCGTTGACGGAGATAAAATTTCGTATATCGGAAAGGATTTCCCTGACGGAAAGATTGATATAACAAAGGATATGACCGGAAAGCTTCTTATGTCCGGCTTTTATAACTGCCACAATCATTGCCCGATGGTACTGTTGCGCGGAGTAGGCAGTGATTTACCTCTTAACGAATGGCTTTTTAACAAGGTTTTCCCGATTGAAGACAAGCTAACAGCGGATGAAATTTACGCAGGAACTAACCTTGCATTACTCGAAATGTTAGCCTGCGGTACCGTCAGCTTTTCTGATATGTATTTCGAACCTCAGGTTACCGCAAAAGCTGTTGCCGAAGCAGGAATGAAGGCTAACCTTACGCGTCCCGTTCAAAGCTTTGACCCGGACGAAGAGGCAAAGGATTCTTTCAGAATTGCGCAATCTATTGAGCTTTATAACGAATGGAACAATGCCGCCGACGGCAGAATTCTTATCGATTTTTCAATCCACGCGGAGTATACCTGCACCGAGAAAATCGCCCGCGCTTATTCCGAAGAATGCAACAAACGGACTGGACTTATGCACATTCATCTTTCTGAAACAGTAAAAGAGCATAATGAGTGCAAGGAAAAGTACGGTAAAACTCCGACGCAATGGTTCAACGACCTCGGCGCATTCGATTCAAGAGCATTTGCGGCCCATTGCGTTACACTTGAAGACAGCGATATGGAAATTCTCCTTTCAAAGGGCGTTAATGTAGTTCACAACCCTTCAAGCAATATGAAACTTGGCAGTGGCTTTGCAAAGGTGCAGAAAATGCTCGATATGGGTATAAACGTCGCTCTCGGCACTGACGGCGCCGCAAGCAATAATAATCTCGATATGGTCGAGGAAATGCACCTTGCATCAATCATCCATAACGGTTATTCGCAGGATGCAACAATTATGAACGCCGATACGGTTATTAAGATGGCTACACTTAACGGTGCTAAGCTTCAGGGAAGAGATGACTGCGGAGAGCTTAAAGTCGGAAACAAGGCTGATATTATAGCAATCTCCCTTGACAAGCCTCATCTTCGTCCCGTCATTGACGAGAAAGCCCTCATCACCTACTCTGCTCAGAGCAGTGATGTCTGCATGACTATGGTTGATGGAAAAATCCTCTATGAAAACGGAGAATACACAACTCTTGACAAAGAAAAAATCTACTTCGATGTAGAAAAAGCAATTAAAAAATTATATTGAGGTGTTAAGAATGCAAAGAGCTGATAACGGACTTGCTTTTATGCTCCGATACGAAAACATAGCCTGGTATGAGGACGGAAAAGTGCGTATTCTCGACCGTAGAGTTTATCCCCGAAAGGTCGAGTTTGTCATCTGCAACACTCATCAGGAGGTAACTCAGGCAATACGCGATATGGTAACGCAGAGCGCCGGCCCCTATACCGCCGCGGCAATGGGTATGGCTCTTGCCGCCTATGAATGCAGGAATATGACAGAAGAAAAACAGCTTGAGTATCTCGTTGCCGCCGCTGATAATATTTCACACGCAAGACCGACTACCGTTTCAAGAATGTCTCTTATTACAGGCGGTTGTCTTGAAACCGCAAAAATCGCTCTCCGGAACGGAACAGATGTTAGCGAGGCTATAGTTGAATATACAGTCAAGGCAAACAATCTTCGTTACGGCAAGGTTAACCTGATGGCTGAGTATCTTGTTGATATGTTCCCGCAAAACGGTACTGTTATGACGCAGTGCTTCGGCGAAACAATAGTCGGAATGATGCTCAAGGTTGCAAAGGAGAGGGAGAAAAGCCTTCGTATCTTCTGCCCTGAAACAAGACCTTATTTCCAGGGTGCAAGACTTACGGCTACTGTATGCAACGAGATGGGATTTGACACTACCGTAATAACGGACAATATGCCCGCTTATGTTATGAAAAAAGAAAATGTTGATGTTTTCACATCAGCCGCCGATGCCATCTGCCTTGACGGTCATGTTGTTAACAAAGTCGGCACTTATCAGATAGCAATTGCCGCAAAATATACGGGAATCCCTTATTTTGTTACAGGTGCCCCCGACCACGGACATCCGACGATTGACACAGTTAAAATTGAGATGCGTGACCCCGATTTCGTTCTTCAGGCAATGGGAGTTAAAACTGCCGCAGACGGACTTAAAGGCTACTACCCTGCTTTTGACATTACCCCTCCCGAGCTTGTGAGCGGAGTTGTTACCGATACGGGGATTTACGCTCCATATGACCTCCACCGTTATTTCAAGGACGGAAATATGGGCGAATACGAGATGGTTATATAAACAAAAAATCGCTTCGTTTGAATTAACGGAGCGATAATTTTTATTCAGTTAAAAAACATATTCGAAATAAATATTTCACAGCCGATGAGGACGAGAATTGTTCCTCCGAAAATCCCTGCCTTACCCGCAAGCTTCGTGCCAAATTTTTTACCTATAGCGATACCGCCGAAGCAGATAATGAAGGTTACAGCCGCAATAATCACAGCGCAAAGGATTGCCATACCGAGGTTATACTCGGCAATTGTAAAGCCGACTGAAAGAGCATCTATCGATGTTGCAACGCCCTGAACTATCAAAGTGCCGAAGCCCAGCTTAGCACCTTTGCACTCTCCGCCTTCTTTCTTACAATCCTTCTCCTTGATTCCCTCAAATATCATCTTACCTCCGATAAAACCGAGCAGAATGAGCGCTATCCACGGAATAAGCTTTTCAAATGATTTAAAATACTGCATAACCGTATGAACGCAGACCCATCCGATGAGAGGCATAAGCGCCTGAAACAAAGCAAAAACACCTGCAACACCAAGCATTTTATTCTTTTTCATCTTAGTTTCATTAAGCCCGTTTGCAAGCGAGACCGAAAATGCATCCATTGCAAGTCCTATGCCTAAAAGCGCACTGTTAAAAAAGAATGTGAAATTCATAAAATCTTCCTCCAAAACAAAAAAGTGCAGCAAACGCTACACTCGGTTACTTAAAGATATAAGGACACCATGTATAGCCGTTGCAGATATACATGAGTCTCGCGATTTAAAACAAGCCAGACCTTGCGATCAGTATGTTGACTTGCTACATACTCTCAGTACGCTCACTACTCCCTCACAGGAATTTTCTAAAAAATTATACACCATTTTTTTAATATTGTCAATCGTTTTATGTTAATCTTTGCTTTTTAGCCTTGCTTATTTTGTATATTTGTTGTATAATGTCACGCAGAGAGTAATCTCTATATTTAATCATAAGGAGAATTTATTTTGTTTATCACAAAAGACATTAAATACATCGGTGTTAACGACCGAAAAACAGATCTTTTCGAAGGTCAATTCGACATTCCGAACGGCATCGCATACAATTCATATATCATTATGGATGAAAAAATCGCAGTTACCGACACCGCAGATAAGAACTTTGCAGACGAGTGGTTCAACAACCTTAATGAGGCTCTTGAAGGAAAAGAGCCCGATTATCTCATCGTACACCATATGGAGCCTGACCACTCTGCAAACATTGACGCATTTTTAAAGAAATATCCCTCCGCCCAAGTCGTTGCAACGATGAAAGCATTCAATATGATGGCAAACTTCTTCGGCAACGATTACTCTGACAGACGCCTCGTTGTCAACGAAGGTGACACTCTCTGCCTGGGCAATCATACCCTCACATTCTACACTGCGCCGATGGTGCACTGGCCCGAGGTTATGGTCAGCTACGATTCAACAGATAAGGTTGTTTTCTCGGCTGACGGTTTCGGCAAATTCGGCGCACTTGATGCTGACGAGGATTGGGCGTGCGAGGCAAGAAGATATTATTTCGGCATTGTAGGTAAATACGGCGTTCAGGTGCAGGCTCTTCTCAAAAAGCTTGCAACTCTTGATGTTTCAATCATCTGCCCCCTTCACGGCCCTGTGCTCAACGAAAACCTTGGTTATTATATTAATCTTTATAACACCTGGTCTTCTTACTCGGTCGAGAGCGAAGGCATCGTTATCGCATACACATCCGTTTACGGCAACACAAAAGCTGCCGCAGAGCTTCTCGCAGAGAAGCTTAAAGCTAACGGTTGCTCGAAGGTTGTCCTTAATGACCTTGCGCGTTGCGATATGCACGAAGCGATTGAAGACGCTTTCCGTTATGGCACGCTCGTTCTTGCAACAACAACATATAACGGCGACATCTTCCCGTTTATGAAGGATTTCATCAATCACCTGACAGAAAGATTCTACCAGAACAGAACAATCGCATTCATCGAGAACGGCTCATGGGGTCCCGTTGCGGCAAAGACAATGAGAAAAATGCTTGAAGGCTCAAAGAACATAACTTTTGCAGAAAATATCGTTCAAATCAAGTCTGCACTCAACGAAACAAGCATTGCCGCTATCGACGCACTTTGCGAAGAGCTTTGCAAGTAAAGAATTCTGCCACCTTTTGAGGGTGGCAGTTTTGCTTTTTTTGACAAAACAATTTAACAATTTAAAGCATTATTACAAAAAAGACTTGATTGCTTCTTTCTGAAATGATATAATATATTAAATTTTTTATTTTGAGGAGTTTTATTATGAGTTTCTTTAGAAATTACGGAGAAATAATCGTTTTCTGCGCATACCTTGTTTTTATGGTAGGAATCGGTGTTTATTTCTTCCTTCGTTCAAAAACCGGAGGTGACAAGGGATATTTCCTCGGAGGCCGTCAGATGGGTCCCTGGGTATCCGCATTATCAGCCGGTGCTTCGGATATGAGTGCTTGGGTTTTGATGGGTTTACCCGCATCAATTTATGCAGCAGGTATCGGTCAGGCTTGGATCGCCATAGGTCTCGGCATAGGATATACACTCAGTTGGTTAATTGAAGCTCCGCGACTTCGTCGTTATTCAATAGCCGCCAAGGATTCTATTACTATTCCACAGTACCTTACAAACCGCTTCCTTTCAAGTAATCGTGCGCTTCAGGTTATCTGCGCTGTTATCTTCCTTATCGCTTATACAGTTTATGCCGCTTCGAGCATCAAAGCCTGTGGCACCCTCTTTAACACTGTTTTGGGAATTGATGCAACGATAGCTATGTATCTCGCTGCCGTTATCATTATTCTCTATACTTTCCTCGGCGGTTTTTCTGCTGTTTGCTGGACAGACTTTTTCCAGGGTCTCCTTATGCTCGGTGCGCTTCTTATCGCTCCCGTTTTTGCTCTCGGCATCATCAACTCAGGCGAAGGCGCAATGACAATGGGTCAGCTCCCCGATAATTATTGGAATCTCTTTGCAAACTGGAAGGATGTTGTTTCAGGTCTCGGTTGGGGTCTTGGCTACTTCGGTATGCCGCATATTATCATCCGTTTTATGTCGCTTCGTTCCGACAAGGACCTCAAGAAGAGCTCAAAAATCGGTATCACATGGACTGTACTTATCCTTACCTTCTCAGTTCTTGCCGGTATCGTAGGACATTTGCTTCTCGGTGAAATTGATGACAGCTCAACAGTATTTATTCAGATGGTTCGTAAGATATTCCCGTTTGCACTCCTGAGCGGTCTTATCCTTTCCGCAATTCTTGCTGCTGCAATGAGCACAGCAGACTCTCAGCTTCTTGCTTCATCTTCAGCTTTCTCAGTCGATGTTTACAAACCTATCATTCGTAAAAATAAAGCATCCGATAAAGAAATGCTTTGGGCAGGACGCTTCGTTGTTCTCGCGATTTCAGTAATCGCCGTACTTATCGCTTCTAACCCGAACTCAGGCACGATTATGGATCTTGTTGAAAACGCTTGGGGTGTATTCGGTGCAGCCTTCGGCCCCGCAATTATGCTCTCACTTTTCTGGAGAAGATTCAATTTTGCAGGCGCTGTTGCAGGTATTATTACCGGCGCCGCAGTAGATATCCTTTGGCTCATCTTCCTTCCTGAACTCGGAATCTACGAGATCATCCCCGGATTCTTCGCAAGCCTTGTAGTTGCTGTTATCGTAACGCTTATTACAAAAGCACCCTCTAAGGAAATTACGGATATATTCGATAAAGTTGCTTCAGGTAAAGAAGACGCTATTGAATTTTAATTAAGCAAAAACCACACCCCTTACTTCTTCACGATGAAGTAAGGGGTGATTTCTATCTTATAGACTTGATAATCTTCAGTGTTGCATCAAGCAATGTTCTTGCCGTATTTGGTCCTGTTGAGTTTGTTTCCTCATAATGGTCACGGTCAAATTTGTCCTTGCCCTTATTAATATACGGCATTTTCGAATTGAGGAAGAAATCATTATCAGGAATGATATAGCCTAATTCGTCATTACAAAGGCCTACAACAAACTTATGCTTTGCCTCTCCCTGCTCACAAAGAATGTTATATTCTGCCTTCCTGCCGTTTGCAGACTCCTTTTCGCTCAGGAATTCGCCGTTATAAAGCTCAGGGAAGAGCTCACCCGGAATAAGGAACATTCCTATCTCCTGTTTGCCGAGTTCAAGGTAGCCGACCTCCGAATAAATTGAAGCTGTGCCGTCTTTTCTTACTCTTGAGATATCGTTATTAAGCACGCAGAGAAGCCTTGCAAGAATGAGCACATAGTTTGATGCTTCAATGCTGACGGGAGCAGATTTAACATTGATGATCGGTGCGAGCTCGGTTTCATCCTTGAGGGAATTCACAATTTCACCAAGGTTTTTGCCGAACTCTTTTGCATAAGCCTCGCAGTCGATTGTTTCGCGGTAAACCTTCTTTATCTCCTTTGCAGAGATCATACCGCCGATTGCACCGTTGAAGAAAACTGCATCGCAATTTTCGTTTTTGCTTTCAATTTCCTTTATCATATATGCCGGGAAATCTGCGCTGACTTTTTTTGTACTGCTGCCCATAAGCTCGGCATGGGACGCAAAGTTTATCATATGTATATTTTTACTGCCGTCAAAAGATTCGAAACGGATTTTAGTTATATTGGGGTCGTATGTATCGGGAGTACGGCAATCAAACTGAAGGTCTTCGGACTTCTTTACCGAATAGAACATTCTGCCATACGTTCGGTTTTCATAAGCCTTGATAATCGCATCAGCAGTGCGTTTACGAAGACGATTCATAAAGTCCTCGTCTCTGCCGCATTTAAAGATTTTTTCACCCCAGAGTCCCTGCGTATCAATTGCCGAATGAGAATGCGTTGCACAGATATTTATCGACTTAAGCGACGGGATTTTTTCGCTTTCGATAACAAGCTTTCTGATAAGATTGATGTCCTTACGGCTGATTCCGACTGCATCGACCGAGCACATAACAACGCCGCCTCTTCCCGTATTATCGTCAATATAAACAGCTCGCGCAAACATATCGTCAAGGACACTGTGCGCAGGATTATTTGAATCATAGCCTGCTATAAAGTACTTTCTGAACTTAACGTCATCAGGAGTAAGCACGCTCTTTGAAAAGCCACAGGTAAAGCATTTACCTGCATCATCTGTAAAGGTCTTATCGCCCCTGAGCATATATTTATTGGCTTTTTCGCTTGTTGTAAAGCTCTTTTCAGGCATTGAGAAAATTATAGCCTTCGAAAGTGCGAGTAAGGATTCTCTTGTAAGCTTATCTGTATTCATACACTCATCTCCCCTTTTGATACATTATAGCAAAAAAAGAAATTAAAATCAATTATACATTATCCGTTAAAAATCCGCTCTTGTAGGTTTACAATAGATGTGTAACAAAGTGAATAAAAAGAAATGACGAAAGGAAAAACCTGTGTTACAGTTAAGTTGCTCAGACAAAACCGACAGGAGGTTAACCATTCGTCATGACAACTGTAACACAAATAATGAGATATCGTCAAGCATTAATTAAATA
>JAGAVE010000112.1 GCA_017942105.1 Clostridia bacterium
CGCCGCTAGTCAGCGAGTTTTTAGCCGTTGATGCAGAAACCGCGGCAGAGATATTAATCGATGAAATATAGACATTGTCCTCGGATCCGCCATAATATTCAGATTTTTCCCAAGTGCTGTTTGCAGCAGCACCGTTCCACGAATCAATGTATGTAACCGTATGAGTTGAATAGGTTGAAGTGTCCCTTTCGTCAAGCTCAATAACACCATAGCCTCGGCATTTACTGTCGCCGTAAGATTCAAAGGTTATACCCGGCATCTGAAGGAAACCGATACCCTTATATTTTCCGTGGAAGGAGTTTGAATGGTCGTGTCCCGTAACAACGCCGAGAACATCTCCTCTTTCAACAAGAGCGTCAAACTGACCGCCGTTAACAGCCGGAGGACACGGAAATTCTCCGAGGTAACCCGTAGCATTTGAGTTAAGATTCTTAGAATATTTCTTTCCAAGATATGTTTTAGTTCCCGTTGAGCTTTCCGTAAGAAGGTTATAGATTTCAGGCAAAGCAATATGCTGGAACATAATTGAATTAACCTTATGTCCTGCCTGCTGTTCAAGAGCAATACTCGTGTCCTTATACCACTGAATCTGGTCTTCGCGAACATGGTCATAACCGCCGTTTGCATAGGTAAGCGAGTCAATCATCCAAAGGTTGAATGCAATTTCATCACCGCTTGACGAATAAACGGGAATATTACAGTTGCCGAATCCGTTTAATGATGGTTGGGCATCATAGGTCAGGCAATACCCCAAGGAAGAGTAGACACTGTGCATAAACTCTTTTGAAACTCCGTACTCATCGTCGTGGTTACCGAAGGTGTACGCATACGGAATTCCCCTTTCGATAAGAGGCTGGATAATCTTCTGCGCACCCGTTCTGAACTTGCTTTCAGAGCTGACAACAACATTGTCACCCGTAAAAACAACAACATCAGGTTTCTCATTGTCAAGCGCATCGCTCATAAGATCAATCATCTTCTGGTAAGGTGAATCATCATCCTGACAATCAGCAAAAACAAGAATTTTAAATTTGCCGTCATCGTTAAAACGAAGCTTACCGTCAAACCCTGCACTTGCGGGTGTATACAGACTTAAAGTGAGGGATGCTACAACACTTAAAATCAACATAAGCGAGATAAACTTTTTGATTTTCATAATTTCTCACACCTCCAATTTAATATGATATCATATTATTCTTTCTCATTCAATATTTTTAAATATTTTTATTCATTTAACCTATAAAAGTATCCCCGAGATTGACAAATAAACAAAATAAGTTTATAATTTTCAGGTAGTTTTGAACAATCCGAGGTGTTTGTATGGATAAGCTTGTATCCGTTGTTATTCCTACTCATAAAAGAGAAGTAAGCTGTCTCTCAACGGCAGTTAATTCCGCTTTGAACCAGACATATAAGAATCTTGAAATAATCATCGTTGACGACAGTCCGTCAACATACGAAAAACGAGATGAAGTCAAAGCTTATGCCGAGTCAATTGACCATAAAAATTTGATTTATATTCAGAACGAAAAGAATCTCGGCGGCTCATTGACGCGCAACCGCGGAATTGAAGCAGCTCACGGAGATTACATCACATTTCTTGATGATGACGATGAATATGTTCTTGATAAAATTGAAAAGCAGCTTAGCTATATGCTCAAAAACGAGCTTGATATGACTTTTTCAAACACGGTTATGTGCAAAAACGGTCAGCCCATTGAAGTGAGGGACTTCAAGGATATTCCCGCTTTTGATAATGAATCTCTTCTTCGCTATCATCTTCTTTACCATCTTACGGGCACATCAACCTATATGTTCAAAGCAGAAAAGCTCCGCGAAATCGGTGGATTCGACAACGCTCTCTGCGGTCAGGAATTCATCCTTATGCTTAAAGCCATCGAGGGCGGTCTTAAAATCGGCTATATGGATGTTAACGATGTGCTTCACACAATCAGCTCTGAGGGAAGTATTTCTTTCAGTAAAAACAAGATTCAGGGCGAAAAGAATCTTTATCAAAGGAAGATGCAATATTTTCCAAAGCTCAGCAAAAAGGAAATACGATATATCAAATTCAGATACCACGCCATTATGGCTATTGCTTACAAGAGAAATTCAATGTACGGCAAGATGGTCGGTGAAGGTATAACGTCGGTTGTCACATCTCCTCTTGACTTTGTCAGCGAATGTGCAGCTCTTCTTAAAAACACTGTTGAACAAAGAACAAAATAAAAGCCGGGCGGCAGCACAATTATGCGCTGCCGCCGTTGCTTTAATCAGAACTATTCATATTTAAAGTTCGCTATATATTCCTCAGCAAAATGTGCCGCAGTTGCGCCATCGGAAACGGCTGTTACAATCTGGCGAAACGGTTTTACTCTGACATCGCCTGCCGCAAAAACTCCTTCAAGATTCGTCCTGCAGGACTCATCGGCAACAATATATCCGTATGCGTCAATTTCAAGCTGTCCTTCAAAAAGCTCAGTTGACGGTTTTCTTCCTATGCTTACAAAAACACCGTCACATTCCAATTCGGATACCTGAGAATTTCTGAGATTTCTGATTTTCACACCCTTCACTCTGTTATCGGCAACAAAGCTTTCAACAACACTGTTCCACACAAACTCAACATTTTTCGCCTCTGATAAGGGCTTATGATAAACCCTTTCAGCTCTGAGGGAATCTCGTCTGTGAATAAGATAAACTTTTTTTGCAAGCCCTGACAGATAAAGTGCATCTGATGCTGCAGAATTTCCGACTCCAA
>JAGAVE010000113.1 GCA_017942105.1 Clostridia bacterium
AGAGATTCAAGTGTATGTGACTTTGAAGAACCTGTTGCACCGCCGCAGCCGTCACGGCCTGTTCTGCCGCCTAAGAGAATTACGATATCACCGGGATCGGGACATTCTCTTCTTACATTTTCAGCGGGAGCAGCCGCAATAACAGCACCGATTTCCATTCTCTTTGCAACATAACCGGGATGATAAAGTTCATCAACCTGACCTGTTGCAAGACCGATCTGATTACCGTATGATGAATAACCTGCTGCTGCAGTTGTAACAATCTTTCTCTGAGGAAGCTTACCCTTCATTGTGTCCTGAACGGGAACAAGGGGGTCACCTGCACCTGTTACACGCATTGCTGCGTAAACATAGGAACGACCTGAAAGGGGGTCACGGATAGCACCGCCGATACATGTTGCGGCACCGCCGAAAGGCTCGATTTCTGTCGGGTGGTTATGTGTTTCATTTTTGAAGAGAAGGAGCCACGGCTCTTTTACACCGTCAACTTCAATCTCGATTTTAACTGTACAAGCGTTGATTTCCTCAGACTCATCGAGCTTATCAAGCTTGCCGATTTTCTTAAGATACTTAGCGGCAAGAGTACCGATATCCATAAGATTCTGCGGCTTTGTTCTGCCGAGGAATTCGCGTGTTTTAAGATAATCATCATATGCGGCCTGAAGAAGCTCGTCTTCAAAAGTCACCTTATCGATAGTTGTAAGGAAGGTTGTGTGACGGCAATGGTCAGACCAATATGTATCGATCATTCTGATTTCAGTAATAGTCGGGTTACGGTTTTCAGACTTGAAATATGACTGACAGAAAGCGATGTCATCATTGTCCATTGCAAGTCCGTAATTCTTAACAAATGCTGCAAGACCGTCTGCATCAAGGTCATTGAAGCCGTCAAGAGTTTCAACCGTAGTCGGGATTTCGTAATCAACCTTAAGAGTCTCAACAGTTTCAAGCGAAGCCTCACGGGACTCAACGGGGTTGATAACATATTTTTTAATCTGCTCAAGCTCGTCTGCAGTTACAGCGCCGTAGAGAAGATAGACCTTTGCAGCGCGTACAGCAGGACGCTCGCCTTTTGAAATAATCTGGATACACTGAGCAGCGGAGTCAGCTCTCTGGTCAAACTGACCGGGAAGATACTCAACTGCAAAAACTGTCGCTTCGTCATGAGGAAGCTCGTCATAGATAATGTCAAGCTGAGGCTCAGAGAAAACAGTTTTCTTTGAATAATTGAACAACTCTTCGTCAATGTTTTCAACATCATAACGGTTGATAACACGGACATTTTCAAGAGATTTTATCTGAAGAATATGTCTTATATCATAACGAAGGCTTTTAGCCTCATTGTCAAGACCTTTTTTCTTTTCAACATAGATGCGATATACCATTTATTTAACCTCCGCATTCAAAGCCTTACGGCCGATATCTCTTCGGCAGAAGCCGTTTTCAAAGCCAACCTTATCGGTAAGCTCATATGCATTTTTGATTGCTGTTTCAAGGTTTTCTGCAACAGCCGTTACGCCAAGAACTCTGCCGCCTGCGCTCAGAAGCTTTCCGTCATCAAGCTTTGCACCTGCAACGAAAATTTCGCTCTCTGCATCAGTTTCAGGAAGAGTAAGCTCAAAACCGCTCTCGTACTTAACGGGATACCCCTTTGAAGCGAGAATTACGCAACAAGCCGATTTATCGCTGAATTTAACCTCTGTTTTATCAAGCTCGCCTCTCGCAGTCGCCTTCATAACAGTGAAAAGGTCGCTCTCAAGAAGAGGAAGAACAACCTGAGTTTCCGGATCACCGAAACGGCAGTTATATTCAATAACCTTCGGGCCGTCAGGAGTAATCATAAGGCCAAAATATAGACAACCTCTGAATTCTCTGCCTTCTGCCTTCATTGCGCGGATTGTCGGAAGGAAGATCTTTTCCATACATTCCTCTGCAACTTTTTCAGTATAGTAAGGATTCGGAGCAACCGTACCCATACCGCCTGTGTTAAGACCTTCATCATTATCAAATGCTCTCTTATGGTCCATTGACGAAATCATCGGCTTAACAACATTACCGTCTGTAAATGCGAGAACAGATACCTCGGGACCTGTGAGGAATTCTTCGATGACAACATTGCTTCCGCTGTCGCCAAAGACCTTATCCTCCATCATAGAGTAAATTGCATCCTCAGCTTCATCACGGGTCTGAGCGATGATAACACCCTTGCCGAGTGCAAGACCGTCAGCCTTGATAACTGTCGGGATGGGAGCTGTCTTAATATACTTAAGAGCCGCATCCATATCAGTAAACACTTCATACTTTGCCGTAGGAATATTATACTTTTTCATAAGATTTTTTGAAAAAACCTTACTTCCTTCGATGATTGCGGCATCCGCTACGGGACCGAAGCATTCAATTCCTGCGGCATTGAGCTTATCAACAGCACCGAGTACCAACGGATCATCCGGAGCAACAACAGCAAAATCGATTGCATTTTCCGTTGCGAATTTTACAAGACCGTCGATATCCTTTGCACCCACATTGACGCAGGTCGCATCCTTTGCCATTCCTCCGTTTCCGGGAAGAGCAAATATTTCATCAATTTCATTGCTTAATCTGAGCTTTTTGATTATAGCATGTTCACGGCCACCTGAGCCGACAACCATTACTTTCATTGCAATTTCTCCTTAATATATCGGGAATTTAGCACAAAGCTCTGTTACTTCCTTTGTAACCGCTTCCTTGTTGCCCTCAAAATCTGTAGCAATTCTCTTCATCCAGTCCGCAATCATAAGCATCTCGGGCTCTTTGAAGCCTCTTGATGTTACGGCCGGAGTACCGACACGAAGACCGCTTGTTACAAACGGACTCTGCGTTTCATTTGGAACCGTATTTTTATTCACCGTGATATGAACTTCATCAAGGCGATGCTCCATCTCTTTGCCCGTAATACCGAAATCACGAAGATCAATGAGCATAAGATGATTGTCCGTACCGCCTGAAACAACCCTGAAGCCAGCATCCTGCATAGCCTTGCAGAGAGTTGCGGCATTCTTGACAACCTGCTGCTGATAAGCCTTGAATTCATCCGTCATAGCTTCACCGAATGCAACAGCCTTGGCCGCGATAATGTGCATAAGAGGACCACCCTGAGTACCGGGGAAAACAGCCTTATCGATCGCCTTTGCATATTCTTCTTTGCAAAGTATGAGACCGCCTCTCGGACCTCTGAGAGTCTTATGAGTTGTTGAAGTTACAACATCTGAATACGGCACCGGATTCGGATGAAGACCCGCAGCAACAAGACCCGCGATATGAGCCATATCAACCATAAGATATGCACCGACTTCGTCACAGATTTCACGGCACTTTTTATAATCAATAATCCTTGAATATGCGCTTGCGCCTACGACGATCATCTTCGGCTTGCACTCAAGTGCAATACGGCGCATCTCATCATAATCGATCACTTCAGTCTTTGAATCGACACCGTAAGGAACGATATTATAATACTTACCTGAAATGTTTGCAGGTGAACCGTGTGAAAGATGACCGCCTTCAGAAAGGTTCATACCCATAACTGTATCGCCTGGTTTTACGAGTGCAAAAAATGTTGCAAGATTTGCATTTGCACCGCTGTGCGGCTGAACATTGGCGTGCTCGGCACCGAAGATTTTTTTCGCTCTTTCGCGTGCGATTTCTTCAACCTTATCTACACAGTAGCAACCGCCGTAGTATCTCTTTGAAGGATAGCCTTCTGCATATTTGTTGGTAAGGACACCGCCTGCCGCAAGTAAAACTGCCTTTGATACAATATTTTCTGAAGCAATGAGCTCGATATTATGGCGCTGACGCTCAAGCTCTTCGCCACAAGCACTTGCAACTTCGGGGTCAAAATTTATAAGTTCTTCAAAAAAATTCATTTTTAACCTCTTAATTTATAAATTAATGATGGAACAATCTCATTCCTGTAAATGCCATTGTTATTCCGTACTTGTCGCAACATTCAATTACGATATCATCACGGATTGAACCGCCCGGCTCTGCGATATATGAAACGCCGCTCTTCTTTGCTCTTTCGATATTATCGCTGAACGGGAAGAAAGCGTCTGAACCAACCGATACGCCTGTAATTGTTGCAAGGTATGTTGCCTGCTCTTCATCTGTGAACGGCTCAGGCTGACGGGTAAAATACTTCTGCCAGTTGCCGTCTGCACATACATCTTCTTCATTCTTATTGATATAACCGTCGATTACATTATCACGGTTAGGTCTTGAAACATCATCTCTGAACGGAAGGTTGAGAACCTTATCACTCTGACGGAGATGCCAGATATCTGCCTTGTTACCTGCAAGACGGGTACAGTGAATTCTTGACTGCTGACCTGCACCAACACCGATTGCCTGACCGTCCTTTGCATAACATACCGAGTTTGACTGAGTGTACTTAAGAGTGATGAGAGCGATGATAAGGTCACGCTTAGCTTCTTCAGGGAATTCCTTGTTAGCTGTTACGATATTCTGAAGCTGAGACTCATCGATTTTATAATCGTTTCTACCCTGCTCAAATGTGATGCCGTAAACTGTCTTCTGCTCAACAGGCTGCGGTACATAGTCAGGGTCAATCTTTACAATATTGTAGTTACCGTTTCTCTTGGTCTTGAGTATTTCAAGAGCTTCATCTGAATAACCCGGAGCGATAACACCGTCAGAAACCTCTCTCTTGATTATAAGAGCTGTTGTCTTATCGCAGACATCCGAAAGAGCAATCCAGTCGCCGAAGGATGACATACGGTCTGTACCTCTTGCTCTTGCATATGCACAAGCGAGAGGTGACTCATCAAGGCCTTCGATATCATCAACGAAGCAAGCTTTCTTAAGCTTCTCCGGAAGAGGGTTACCTACTGCTGCGCAAGTCGGGCTTACATGCTTGAAAGATGCTGCTGCAGGCATACCGAGAGCTTCCTTAAGCTCTTTTACAAGCTGCCATGAGTTGAAAGCATCGAGAAAATTAATAAATCCGGGTCTTCCTGCAAGAATTTCGATTGGAAGGTCTGTTCCGTCGGACATAAAAATCTTTGCAGGCTTCTGATTTGGGTTACAACCGTATTTAAGTTCAAATTCTTTCATTTTCGTACACCTTCCTTTGATCAGTTGTTTTTATTGATAAGACGGTTCTCTTCTGCACCTGTTTCAAGGTCGATGTAACGAACATAAAGAGAAATCTTATTGTCTTCATTAAGGTTTGTCCAGAGTGTGTTTGTAAATTCATCGATATCGTCGGGAATCATAACTCTTTCAGGCTCACCCTGGAATGTCGGGATCGGATTACCGTCGCAGACATAAGTGTGAATAAAGTGGCCGAGGCCTGCCTTCGAGGGGTACATAAAGAGATAGCGCGCGCAATCTGAACCCTCTTCGTCAAGGCTCTTGAGGATGCTCATTTCATATGTGAAATCGTTATCGTTAAACTTGAGCATACCGCTGATTCTCGGAGTGAAGTTCGGTGCATCAGGCTCAAACTCACGGGTCTTAAGAGCACCGTTGAAGCACTTTCCTTCTTTGATAAATTCGTAAATTGTATCTGTCTGATCACCGTTTGTTACGATGAGCTTATTTTCATGCTTTCTGATAGCGGCATAGATAATGAGTGAAGGATCTTCAACCTTTGAAGCATCAAACGGCTCTGTAAAAACTGCTCCGTCCTTTTCTGAGAAAATACGGTTACGGCTGTTTTCGCTTCTGCCCATAATAAAATAAGCGGCAACTGCCTTCTTAGCATCTGCAGTTTTACCTATTACGATACCTCTGCCTACATATGAATTATCGCGGATGAGTTCGCCAATATCATTAACCTTGTATATGTTCATAATCTTCACCTTTTTCTTTAATTTCTTTCGATACTAATTCTGCCGCCTCAGGCAGGATATTCCATTCTGCTTGTTGCATAACCCTTTTCTGCAGGGTTTCCGGAGTGTCTTGCGGCTCGATGTAAACTGCTCTTTGAAGAATAATCTGACCGCCGTCGGGAATTTCATTAACAAAATGCACCGTAGCGCCCGTAACCTTAACGCCATATGAAAGAGCCGCTTCATGAACCTTAAGACCGTAAAAGCCTTCGCCGCAAAAAGACGGGATAAGAGACGGATGAACATTGATTATTCTCTTCGGGTAACTCGAAGTAAAGCTCTCTGTAAGAATACACATAAAACCCGCAAGAATTATAAGCTCAATTCCGTTTTCTTTGAGCACTGACTTCACTTCAGCTTCAAAAGCTTCCCTCGTCTCATATTCTTTATTATTGATAACTGCAGTTTTTATTCCTGCGTTTTCAGCTCTGGTCAATGCATAAGCTCCGGGTTTGTTTGAAATTACAAGCTCGATTTTACCGCTTTTTATTATACCGTTTTTCTCGGCATCAATCAAAGCCTGAAGGTTTGTTCCTCCGCCGGAAACGAGAACAGCGATTTTTGTAGGAGCAGTATTCATAGCCTCTCCCCCATTATTCAATGATGATCTTCTCGTCACCTGCAACGATTTCACCAATCACATATGCGTCTTCACCGTTTGCTTTGAGAATCTCAATAGCCTTATCTGCATCTTCCTTAGCAACAACAACGCTCATACCAACACCCATATTGTAAGTATTGAACATATCACGCTCAGGAATGTTACCTGTCTTTGCGATGAGGTCGAAGATAGGAAGGATACGGATTGAAGCTTTATCAATCTTTGCGCCGAAGCCATCAGGAAGGCTTCTCGGAATATTTTCATAGAAACCGCCGCCTGTGATATGAGAAACTGACTTAACAGTAACTTCTTCAAACAAAGCAAGCATCGGCTTAACATAAATCTTAGTCGGCGTAAGGAGAGTCTCACCCAGAGACTTTCCGCCAAGCTCCTCAAGAGGAGTCTTGATATCAGCATTTTCGATATCGAAAACCTTTCTTACGAGTGAAAAACCGTTTGAATGAACGCCTGATGAGGGAAGAGCAATGATAACATCGCCTTCTTTTACAAGCTTATTGTTGACGATCTTATCTTTGTCAACAACACCAACAGAGAAGCCTGCCATATCATATTCATCAACAGGATAGAAACCGGGCATTTCTGCAGTCTCACCGCCGATAAGAGCTGAGCCTGACTGAACGCAACCCTCTGCAACACCGGCTACGATATCTGCTATTCTTTCGGGAATGTTCTTTCCGCAAGCGATATAATCAAGGAAGAACAACGGCTTTGCGCCACAGCAGATAACATCGTTAACGCACATTGCAACGCAGTCGATGCCGACTGTATCGTGCTTGTCCATAAGGAAAGCCATCTTAAGCTTTGTACCAACGCCATCTGTGCCGCTTACGAGAACGGGCTTAGAAATACCTGTAAGATCAAGCTCGAAAAGTCCTCCGAAGCCGCCGATATCTGATGCTACTGAATTTGTCATTGTTCTTGCGATATGAGCCTTCATAAGCTCAACTGCTTTATAACCTGCTGTAATGTCAACGCCTGCTGCTGCATAGCTGTCTGATTTAGATTTTGTATTCATAATTCTTATTCCTTTCCGTTCCAACAATATGTGCAAAGGTCACATTCATCAAGTCCTATTGCTTCGATGAGACCTTCAAGTGACTGAAATTCAAGAGATGAGAAATGGAATTTCTCGCAGATTTTCTGACGAAGCAGTTTACCGCGTTCCGTTGAAGAATCGCTGTATTCATTGAGATACTTTTCGCCTTCCTCACCTTCGAGCTCCATAATCGTGCTTCTTGTGATAAGATCGAGGTCGCTTGTATTACGCGAGAAATTCAAATACTTACAACCGTACATAATCGGCGGACAAGCAGAACGCATATGGACTGCCTTAGCACCGTTTGAATAAAGGAATTCAACCGTTTCGCGAAGCTGAGTACCTCTTACGATTGAGTCGTCAACAAAGAGAAGACTCTTGTCCCTTATGAGCTCACAAACCGGAACCTGCTTCATCTTTGCAACCTTTCTTCTGTCGCTCTGCTTTGCTGACATAAAGCTTCTGGGCCAGGTCGGTGTATATTTAATAAAAGGGCGCGAAAATGGGATTCTGCTCATGTTTGCATAGCCGATTGCATGGGGTGTTCCTGAATCCGGTACGCCGCTGACATAATCAACTCCTGCTGCATTGCCCATTTCCATATCGTGCTTTGCGAGGATTTCACCGTTACGGTAACGCATAACCTCAACATTTACGCCTTCATAGGTTGAAGGAGAGTACCCGTAATATGACCAAAGGAAAGCGCAGATGCGTTTTTTATTACCCGGGGCAGCAAGCTGTTTTAATGAATCGCAGGTGAATTCCACGATTTCTCCCGGGCCGAGCTCTTTTTCATCATCATAGCCGAGCTTCTGATATGCAAAAGACTCAAATGAAACACAGTAACCGTTTTCACTTTTGCCGATAAGAACCGGAATTCTTCCCAATCTGTCTCGTGCAGCAATAATTGCACCGTCATTTTTAAGAATGAGGATCGATGCCGTTCCTTCAATTACTTCCTGAGCAAAGTGAATTCCTGCAACAAAATCACTCTTCTGATTTATAAGAGCCGCAACCAGCTCGGTCGAGTTTACCTTACCGCCCGTCATTGCATTAAACTGGCCGCCACTAAAATCAAGATACTGCTTTATAAGATCATCGGCATTGTTGATTACACCAACGATACAAATCGCATATGTGCCGAGATTTGAACGAACGAGCAAGGGTTGCGGATCAGAATCACTGATGCATCCGATCGCCGATTTACCTTTCATTTCATCGAATACATTTTCAAACTTCGTTCTAAACGGAGAATTTTCAATATTATGAATATCTCGTTGCAATCCTATTTCTTCATCGTACGATGCCATACCACCGCGGCGCGTTCCAAGGTGTGAATGGTAGTCTGTACCGAAGAAAACATCACTAATTGCATCCCCTTTACAGGCTGCACCAAAAAAGCCTCCCATTTAATTACCTCCCTGTAAATCCGCACGCAAGGATTTTTGCGAAACGGAGCTGTGACCATTATTTATTGAATTTTTTCTCTATTTCTGCGTTCTTTTTAAGAACATTTTCTGATGCCTTTTTTCTATGCTCATCAAGCTTTTCACCAAGCTCGTCATCAGAAGCTGAGAGAATTTCTATAGCAAGCAAAGCTGCGTTTACTGCGCCGTCGATAGCTACCGTTGCAACCGGAATGCCTGCAGGCATCTGAACTGTTGAAAGAAGAGCATCGAGACCGTCAAGTGTTGACGACTTAACCGGAATACCGATTACGGGCAAGGTCGTATTTGCCGCAACTGCACCTGCAAGATGAGCCGCTTTACCTGCTGCCGCAATGATTGCACCAAAACCGTTTTTACGGGCATTCGAGGAAAAATCCTTTGCCTCAACGGGTGTTCTGTGCGCTGAGAAAACATGAACCTCATACGGCACACCAAACTCATCAAGAGTTGTCATGGCTTTTTCGACTACCGGCAAATCGCTGTCGCTACCCATAATAATTCCTATTTTTTTCATATTCAAAATCCTCCAAAAAAGATATATGGGCAGTCCTATATTATCAACAGGACTGCCCAGACGGTCGGCTTAAAAACCCTTTTGCTCCCCTGTGGTTCTCCACAATTCCGTCAGTCACAAAAGGTTTAAAAATCTTACTGATTTATTATACCAAATACCGCCCTAAAGGTCAACTAATAGCGTGTAAAAGTTTATCCTTTGTTTTCACTGTTGTCTATCAAAATTACACAAATCACTCAGCCTTGGTTTCGCAGTAAACACATCTGTAAACTGTTTTCTCGCCGTTTGTTGTTTTCTTGAAAATATGCGGCAACTCCTGCTCAACCGAAGTTATGCAACGGGGATTTTTGCATTTGATTACATTTGTAAGCCTTTCGGGAAGAGAAACATTTCTTTTTTCAACAAGCTTACTGTCCTTGATTATGTTGATAGTAACACCCGGATCAACATAGCCGAGAAGCTCAACATCGACCGTTATATCGGCATCAACCTTAATTATATCCTTCTTGCCCATTTTGTTACTGCTGACATTTTTAATGATTGCAACAGAACAATCAAGCTCATCGAGCTTAAGAAGGTTATAAATCTGCATACCCTTACCGGCCGCAATATGGTCGATAACAATTCCGTTTCTGATTGAATCTATATTCATTTATTTTACCTCCAGAAGCTTAAGTATCAAAGCCATTCTCATATACTTACCGTTAAGCACCTGGTCAAAATAGCAAGCTCTGGGATCTTCATCGACAGCTACGCTTATTTCATTGACTCTTGGCAACGGATGCATAATACAAAGGTCCTTCTTAGCCGTTTCAAGCTTTTCGGGAGTAAGAATATAGCTGTCTTTAAGGCGAAGATAATCCTCTTCATTGAAGAAACGCTCGCGCTGAACACGGGTCATATAGAGGATATCAAGCTCAGGCATTACTGACTCAAGGTCAGTAGTCTGTACATACTCAAGGTTGTTTTTCTGAATAATATCCTTCTTTACATAGCTCGGCAATTTAAGCTCTTCAGGAGAAATGAGGACAAATTTTACATTTTCATATCTCGAAAGAGCACTGATAAGAGAATGAACTGTTCTGCCGAACTTAAGGTCTCCGCACAAGCCGACCGTAATATTATCGAACCTGCCCTTTTCACGGCTGATTGTAAGAAGGTCTGCAAGAGTCTGCGTAGGATGATTGTGTCCTCCGTCGCCTGCATTGATTACGGGAACGCTCGCGTTCATCGATGCAACCAGAGGCGCACCCTCCTTCGGATGGCGCATTGCAATGATGTCAGCATAGCAGGAAATCGTCTTAGCAGTATCCGCAACACTTTCTCCTTTTGCCGCTGAGCTGGATTTCGCATCTGACATACTCAGAACATTGCCGCCAAGCTCGTACATTGCCGCCTCAAAGCTGAGTCTCGTTCTCGTTGAAGGCTCAAAGAAAAGAGTAGCAAGCTTTTTTCCCGCACACTTATGGGCATATTTTGACGGATTTGCAATTATATCCTTCGCACAAGCAACAAGCTCATCAAGCTCTTCAACCGAAAGATCAAGGATATCAATTACACTTCTCATTATTTAACGCCTCCGATCCAGCTTTCGTCGGACGGGTTGTTTCTGAATGCGA
>JAGAVE010000027.1 GCA_017942105.1 Clostridia bacterium
AAATACTGACCAAGCGAGGCTTAGTCAGTATCTACGACTACTACTTAAAAGTAGCACATATTTAATTTTGAATTGAACCGCCCTGTGCCGAACGGCATGCAGGGTGGTGTGAGAGGGCGATTAATTTCGCCCTACTCGATTGCAAAAAAAAGAGGTTGCATTTCGCAACCCCCTGATTTTTCTGTGACTTATGCCTGGACTTTATGGAAAATCTTCTTGCCCTTCTTGATGATTACGGGCTCAGCCTTGAGCTGTTCTGAGGTGAATGAAAGGCCGATATCAGAAACCTTCTTGTCGTCTGCTGAAACACCGCCCTGCTGAACAAGGCGTCTGCCTTCGCCACGGGACTTGGTGATTCCGGTTTTAACGAGAACTTCGAGAATGTCGATTTTGCCGTCAGTGAAGTCTTCGTCGGCAAGAACCGTTGTCGGCATATTTGCGCTGTCCATTCCACCGCCGAAAAGTGCTTTTGAAGCTTCTCTTGCTTTTTTAGCTTCTTCTTCGCCGTGAACGAGCTTTGTAAGCTCATAAGCAAGAATATCCTTAGCTTCGTTGAGCTGGCTGCCTTCCCAATCGTTCATGGCGTCGATTTCTTCAAGAGGAAGGAATGTGAGCATTCTTATGCACTTGAGAACATCCTGGTCGCCGACATTTCTCCAATACTGATAGAATTCATACGGGCTCGTTTTTTCAGGGTCAAGCCATACTGCACCCGAGGCAGTTTTACCCATCTTTTTGCCTTCGGAGTTCATAAGAAGAGTGATAGTCATTGCGTAGGCATCCTTGCCGAGCTTCTTTCGGATAAGCTCAGTGCCGCCGAGCATATTTGACCACTGGTCGTCACCGCCGAACTGCATATTACAGCCGTATTCCTTAAAGAGGTGATAGAAGTCATAGCTCTGCATAATCATATAGTTGAATTCAAGGAAGCTCAGACCCTTCTCCATTCTCTGCTTGTAGCATTCGGCGCGAAGCATATTGTTAACGGAGAAGCAGGTACCAACTTCACGGAGAACCTCAACATAATTAAGGTCAAGAAGCCAGTCAGCGTTGTTAACCATCATAGCCTTGTCTTCGCCGAATTCGATAAAACGGCTCATCTGCTTTTTGAAACAGGCAATGTTATGGTCGATATCCTCTTTAGTGAGCATTTTACGAAGGTCGGAACGGCCTGAAGGGTCGCCGATCATACCCGTACCGCCGCCGAGCAATGCAATGGGGCGGTTGCCTGCCATCTGAAGTCTCTTCATAAGGCAGAGAGCCATAAAGTGGCCAACATGAAGGCTGTCAGCCGTCGGGTCAAAACCGATGTAGAAAACAGCTTTGCCGTTATTTATAAGCTCTTTGATTTCGTCTTCGTCCGTAACCTGAGCTATAAGACCTCTGGCTACGAGTTCGTCATAAATTTTCATTGTCTTTTTTCCTTTCTTATTTGAGTTTGTGACAGAAAAATACCCCTGTCATAGGACAGAGGACGAATTACCGTGTTACCACCTCTATTTACCGTAGCCTCGCAGATACGGCCTCAGCGGGTGAATAGACACCCTTGCGCTTTAACGCGCGCTCACGGTGCAGCCTACTGCGGAAAACCTTTTCGGTGCACGACTCAGGGAGGTATTTCACACGGAAGCTCATGTTTTCTTACACCTGCCGAAAACTCTCTTTGCTTCACTACCGTCCTACTTTTTCCCGTCACGGTCATTGATGTGATTATATATTGATTTTTATTTTTTGTCAAGTAATGAGTTGACGAAGAACGAAAAATGGGTTAGAATATAGCGAATAATTGACGGACGGTGAAACCGCTATGAGAATGAGAAGAAAGAAAAATCTTGAAAGCAGATTGAATGATTGTAAAAATATCCTTTTTGAAATCCGCTCTGATGATAAAAATTTCAGCACTGCTATCAACAATAAAGCGTATTTTGATTATAAAGAAATCTTTAAAAACGATAATCCGGTGCATATGGAAATTGGTTGCGGCAAGGGTCAGTTTGTCTGCGAGATTGCAAAGCGGAACCCCGATATTAACTATATCGCTGTTGAAAAAAGTGCAAATGTAATCGTACAGGCTTGCGAAAAAGCGATTGAAGCAGGTCTTACGAATGTCTATTTTGTCAAAGGAGGGGCAGAGTATCTCCCTTGCTTTATTCCGGATAAAACTATCGGAAGGCTTTACCTTAATTTTTCCTGTCCTTTTCCGAAGAAGAAATATGCTAACCACAGGCTGACAAATAAATCCTTTCTGAAGCTTTATGAAATGATGCTTGTTTCTCAAGGTGAAATTCATCAGAAAACGGATAATATGCACTTTTTTGAATACTCGATTGGGGAACTTTCAGACTACGGATTTACCGTAAAAAATGTTTCGCTAGATCTTCATAATTCCGGTTTTGAAGGAAATATCGTAACTGAATATGAAAAACGCTTCTCAGACCTCGGTCAGCCGATTTATAGGCTTGAAGCTTATCTTAAATAATAAAAAATCCTGCAAGGCTTTGGCTTTGCAGGATTTTATGATATTATAATGTGCTTTCAAGGATTTCAAGCTTGCCTTCTACGGTATATTCACCGCTTGAAGCAGGAATGAAAATGCTTTCTCCCTTAACGAATGAAAGGGTAGTGCTGCCGCAGGTTACTTTACCTTCGCCTTCAAGACAGAGAAGAGAGACAAAACTCTCATCGTCAGCGGTTGCAGTATATTTTCCGTCAACATCAAGCTTAAACATTGCGAAGAGGTCACATTTTGTCAGCTCAGCTCTTGTTGCGTTTTCAAAAGTCTCTGTTTTTCTTTCCGATGCGTCTGCAATCGCAGGGGGACAGAGCTTTGTAACATCAGCGGCTTTGTCAACATGAAGCTCACGGGGCTTGCCGTCGTTTCCGAGTCTGCCGTAGTCGTAAATTCTGTATGTCGTGTTGGAGTTCTGCTGAACCTCCGCAAGAAGGATACCCTTACAGATAGCGTGCATTGTGCCTGACTCTATAAAGAAAAGGTCGCCTTTCTTTACCTTGATTTTGTTGCAGATATCCATCATAGCGTCGCTTTTTGCGGCTTCCTTAAACTCTTCAACGCTTACCTCACGGTTAAAACCGAGAATAAGCTCTGCGTCGGGGTCACAATCAAGGATGTACCAGGCTTCAGTTTTGCCGTATTCACCTTCAACTCTCATTGCGTACTCGTCATCGGGATGCACCTGAATTGAAAGGTTCTGCTTTGCATCGATGAACTTTATAAGAAGAGGGAAAAACTCGAAATTTTCACCCTTTTTGCCACAGATTGATTTATCCTCAAGGTAAATCTCCTGCAAAGTCTTACCTTCATATTTGCCGTTCTGAACGGTTGAAGGACCTGCAGGATGGCAGGAAAGCACCCAGGCTTCAGCGGCAGGGTTCTTATCTGTCTTGATGCCGTATTCCTCAATAAGTCTTGTACCGCCCCAGATGTTATCGGCAACGGACGGAGTGAGCTTAACCATTTCCATTTTAAAACCTTCTTTAACTACAATTTGATTATTATAATACTATATAAAATCCTCCTTGTAAAGTAAAAAAACAGTTGACAAGACGAACAAATGTTCTCTATAATGTATAGTGTGGTGCTATGGAGGTGTTGAAGGAGAAATAAAAATGGTAACTTACGATTTAATACTCGAGAGGCAGAGGCTCATTGGTGCAGACAGGTTTTCAATTGCCGCCAATGCGAACGAGACGGTATCTCTGCATTTTCATTTTGACAGAAGCTGGCGCAGATTCGATTCGAAGGCAGCAGTTTTCAGGAATTCTGCTTCAAAATATTATATAATAGAAATTATCGAAAACAGAGCGAAGGTGCCTTGGGAGGTTCTGACCCATACGGGAGAGTTTGAGCTTTCGGTTATCGGATTTGAGAAAGAAAAGGTGATAACTTCTCAAAAGGTTGAAATTTTTGTTTCAGAAAGTCTTATGCCTGAGGATTGCAAAATACTCAGTCCGTCAGAGGTGCTCTTTGACCGCTTTAAACGCGAATGCATCGCTCAGGCATATCTTGACTATGAGGATGAGATAAATGAAATGAAAAGGGAGCATATTGCAGAAAAACTTGCTTTAGGTGAAAAAATCAATGAAGCGAATGAACGCACCGAAGCTGTTTTAACAGAAAAGAATGAAGAGATAAACGAGCTTGAACAGGCGCATAATATCGAAACGGCGAAGCTGAATGTCAGGATATCCGAGCTTAATAAAGATATTGCGTTTTATAAAGAAAAAGCGGATAAATGGGATATGATTGATTTTGCGATAAGCACTAAAAACCTGCCTAACCAGTCTTTGTGGGCGGGCGGAACAGAAGAATTTTATCTGCCTGAGCTCGACACTTCGTCAATTACTGCATTTACGGCAAGTAGTTTCAGCCAGAAGCTAAAGGGGATAGGTCTTGATTTATCTTCTATAACGGCGTTTTCGGCTGTTTTTTCATCTCATAAGGCAATCGAAACAGTTACCCTGAAAAACTGCGGAAATATTACAACCTTTTCAAGTCTTTTTGAAAGCTGTAAATCAATTAAGACGGTAACGATTGATAATCCGGAAAAATGTAACTCTCTGACAAGGTTTGCAAATGAAGCAACACAATTGCGCGAAGTGAGCTTTGGAACAAAGGTGGAAGCGGAAAACTATGAAAGAGCTTTTTGCAACTGTATCGTGATGGAGAGAATAAACGGAGTTTTAGATTTTACATATGCTTCTAATGTCAGTATGATGTTTGCGAATTGTTCGAATCTTGAAGAGGTTCGCATTGAAGAAAATTCTATCGGTTTAAGCATAGATTTCCGAAGCTGCACAAGACTTTCAAAGGAAAGTATGATAAGCATATTCAACGCACTTCGTGCAGGCGCAAATCAGTCAGTTTCAATTTCCTTATATGCTTTTGAAAATAATTTTTCGGTTGATGAGCGCGATGAGTGGTCGGAATACATCACAGATACAAAGGGCTGGGAGCTTAACTTGACATAAAATAAGAATATTTTTCATTCCTCTCTCATAATATTTAAAAGAAAATTAAAAAGAGAGGTTTTAATATGAGCATTGAGCTTACATCAAGAAGCATCGGATTTGAAGAAATTTATTTTGATAATTATGTTGAGCAGAGTGTCGAAAGCGATATAAACCTGCCCGACTATTGCCCTGATATAATGCGGATAATAAGATGCACGCTGTCAAATTCCGTAACCAATTCCAAATTGATCGGAGACAGAGCGACTGCTGACGGTAATTCAAAAATCAGACTCGTTTATGCTGATGAAAAAAACAATGTCTTCTGCTATGACCAGGACTATCCTTTTTCAAAATATGCTGAGTTGAATTCTGCTTTTGATAACGCATTTTTATCCTGCAGTGTAAAGACGGAATATGTTAATTGCAGAGCCGTAAACAAAAGAAGGGTAGATATCCGCGGAGCGATCAGCTTGCGTTTCAGAGTTGTCGGAAACAAAAGTGTAAACCTTATCAGCGACGCTTGCGGAGAAGGCGTTCAGCTTAAAAGAAAAGGCATTGATATTGACGATATTGTAGCGGTTGCGACGAAAAATTTTGAAGTTTCGCAGGTTGAAAATGTCGGCGATACAAATGCGGGCATAGGCAAGATTATCGATGCGTTTGTCTCGCCGATTCTTAATGAAAGCAAAATAATCAAGGGAAAAGTACTTATCAAAGGAGAGCTTGCAGTAAGGGTTGTATATTGCGCGGACAGTTCTGATAATGAAACCTGCACACTCTGTTGCAACATCCCCTTTAATGAAATTATAGAAGCTGCAGCCATAACGGACGATTGTAAGGTTGATGTCAGAATGTTGGTCACTCGTATTTCCGCTGAGCCTAAAACGGATAATGACGGCGAATACCGCTATATGAACATAAATGCGGAAATTAATGCGCAAGTAACGGCGTATAAAAAGCAGAGCATCAGAGTAGTGACGGACGCATACTCAACCGAAACGGAGATTGAAGCAAAATACACCCCGTTAGAATTTATGAAGCTTGAATCCACCGTAAAAGAAAACATAATCTGCAAGCAGAGCCTTGATATTTCTTCGTTGAAGCCGAAAAAAGTTTACGCTTTTTCGGTATCTGCACCGGAAAGCCGATGCGTTGCCGAAAAAGATAGAATAATTATTAAAGGAAAGGTTCCCGTTAATCTTATTGTGATTGACAGTGACGGCGTTCCCGTACTTTGCGAGAGAGAAGCTGATTTTGAATTTTCAAAGCCGTTTGATGAGGCGGAAACACTGATCTGCAATCCGCAGGTGTATCCGGGAGGGTGCTCGGTAACGCTGTCAGGCGACGGCAAAGCGGATTTTAAGGCTGAGCTGTTTATTAACGGAACAGTTTCAAAAAATGTAAAAGAAAATGTTCTCACTTCGCTTGAAATTGAAGAGGGGAAGGGTAAGAAGGATAAGAAGCCTTCTGTTGTAATCTATTTCTGTTCAGGCGGAGAAAGCGTATGGGAAATTGCGCGAAGATATAATACGACCGTTGAGGAAATAATGCAGGAAAATGACCTCAGCGCAGATTTTCTTGAAAATAAACGAATGCTGTTGATTCCCGTAAAATAATAGTTGCAAATTTTTCTCTTTAATGGTAGAATGAACAAGGTGGAATGTTCCACAATCACATTTTGAGGAGAATTAAAATTATGGCAACAAAAAATACCGAAAAGAAAGCTGTCAGCTTAAAGAATATCGATAGCGCGGCAGAAGAAAAAGGTTCACTTATCGTAACCATCTGGCAGTTTGTTAAGTTTATCGTTGTAAGCTTGCTTGCAATGCTTGTTCAGATTGCATTGACAAATCTTATTCCTTTGATTCCTGCAATCCAGGAGTTGTATGCAACTGAATTTAGCTTTTTAGTGTTGGATTATCCTGTTGCATATGATGAAGTAACCGGTGCTATTATAGCAGGCGGTCTCGGATATTGTATTACAGTTAATGTTGCAAATATTGTTGCTCAGATCGTTGCTTTCTTTGTTAATAAGGAAAAGACATTCAACTCAGGAGCAAATATTGCAATTGCTCTTCCGATTTACATTGTTTTCACAATCGCTCTTATTCTGTTCACAGCATGGCTTAATCCGACTCTTATGAAAATGTTCCAGGGTATGGGTTGGAGTGATGCTCTTGCAAGTAATGCAGCAATGATGATCTGCTCAGCTCTTCAGTTCTTCCTCTACTTCCCGGTAGACAAAATCCTCTTCCACAAGAAAAAGGAAGAAACAAAATAATAAAACTAAAACTAAAACTAAAACGAAACCGCTCGGATTCCGGGCGGTTTTTTCATAGGCGTTTCCGATACTGTGGTTATCGGCTCGTTGCAAAGTGTCGAACCCTACAAACCTCTGAGTTGAAATCATGTCCGTAGGGGAGCATATTATGCTCCCGTAAAAATAACACATAATTGACGGGCAGATGATATCTGCCCCTACGAACACGACTTAATCTAAGTCAGTAGTGGACGGGTTACCCATCCCGAAGAAAAAGCACAAATTTCGGTACGGGAAACCCGTCATCTACAACCAATGTTCTTTAATCGTGCGTAGGGCGGTGGCTTGCTGCCACCGTTTTAATATGAAAATTCGGGTTTGTGGGGATTTTCAGTAGTGTCATCCTGAGCGAAACGAAGGATCTTGAAAAAAGAAAAGATTCTTCACTTCGTTCAGAATGACATAAATTTATATTTCAGCGTCGCAGACCCTCAACTATTCTATATTATCTCTTATCTATTATCTGAAAAGACATCGTCTTTGTCCTACAAACCCGAATTTTCATCCTGACAACCAAAAGGCAACCGATTTCTCGGTTGCCTTTAATCATTTTAAATTATAAATCAGAAATGTCCGCCACGGATTTTAACTACGAGAGCATCAATTCTCATATAAACAAGTCCGAGGAATTCAACTACCTTGTAAAGAAGTCTCTGGAAGCGCTTGAGGAGCATATCGTCATTTTGCTTTTCAGTTTTCTCAATCGTGAGACTGTCGAGAAGCTCACTGTTGTCGCCTCGTCTTGTTTCAATCTTCATTGTGTCGCCTTCAAATTCAAGGGTTGTGTAGGTTGTAACATCGTTCTCGCTGAATTCATATGCGATGTAGGGGAAACTTCCGCTGAAGCTGCCGTGGTCGCAGACTGCGTTTGTGTTAAGGTAAATGATACCGTTGGGGTTTGTGTAAGTCTTACCGCTTTCAGCCTTGCCGACAACGAGACTTTCTGTCATAAAATGTGAACGGCCCTGAAGGTGGCTGTGTCCCGTAAGAACGAGGTCAAGGTCAAATGTGTCATAAATCGGGGTGAAAACAGCATTGAGAAGAATCTGTGTCTCAGGATCAAGTCCGCTGTATCCGGGTCCGAAAAGAGCCTGATGCATTACGCCGATTCGCCATTTCGCATCCTTGTTAAGCTCAACTGCTTCCTTAGCCATAGCCATATGGTCTGCGGCGTCTGCTGATGTTGCATCAAAGAAAAGATAAAGAACATCGCCGTGTCGGAACCAGAAATCACGGTCAAGACCTTCGAAATACTTACCGTAGTATTCGTTAGGCATATTTGTATAGTAATTGTATGTCATGCCCTTTTTGTCGTGATTGCCGATTGCAAGAGCCATCGGAAGGCTTCGTACAGCCTCGGGCATAAGAAGTGTCTGCCATTCATCGGCTGTCTTGCCTGTTGATGTGTTGTCACCGGGAGATACAAGATAGCTGATATCGGGATTTTCCGAAAGAGCCTCTGCAAGGGTGTTGTTCCAGTTGTAGCCGACATCGGACTGAACCTGAGAATCCTCGCTCTGTCCGCCAATCTGAATGTCACCTATAACGAGAGCCTTGTGAGAGGAGAAGGATTTTGTTTCGTATTTGTATGCCTTGCTCCAACCGTTGCCTGTATTCCACTGATAGTAATATGTTGTGTTTTCTTCAAGGCCTGTGATTGTAACGCGGCAGACGAGCTGATAATCGTTCTCTGCTTCTGTTGTTATGCCCTTGAAAGTTTCTGCGCCTGCCATAGTGCTGCTCTTTGCAAGGCGAACCTCGGGTGTTGCCGTCTCTTTGCCGCTATGCCATACGAGGCTGACCTGAGTTTCGTCAGCACCAACGCAAAGCATAGGAAGCTCGTTTTCGTCGCAGAGGGAAGAGTAGAGACTGTCCCATTCATCGCGACTGAGATACGGTGCATTGAAGCCGGCAAATGCAGAAAGACTTAACTGCAAGGCAAAAACCAATGCAAGAAAAACTGATAATAATTTTTTCATAATATTACCTCCATACTTTTTATGGTTTAATTTTAAACCTAAATAATCTGGCAATCAATACTCCAAATTAACAAAAATGTAAGAGAAAATTTTACCTGTGGAGTTAAAAACGAAAAAATACTTTCAAAAAAGGCAAAAAATGCTGAAATTATGCTTTTTGATAGAATATTTTTACAAAAAAGCTTGACAATATCTATGCAATAGTGATAGAATATCCGAGCATGATATAAAATGCTTTACTGTGGGTTCAAGCGGATTTCGCTCAGAAACCGTAAAGCAATCATCAAAAATCTATGAAAGGAGATGTAGTATTTGCCTACCTTTAATCAGTTAGTCAGAAACGGAAGACAGACTATCGAAAAGAAGTCAACAGCTCCCGCTCTTCTCAAAGGATTGAATTCTAAGAAGAACATTGTTACAGATCAGAATTCTCCGCAGAAGAGAGGCGTTTGCACAGCAGTTAAGACAGCTACACCTAAGAAGCCTAACTCAGCTCTTCGTAAGATCGCCAGAGTTCGTCTTACAAACGGTATTGAAGTTACTTCATACATTCCGGGTGTTGGTCACAACTTGCAGGAGCACAGCGTTGTTCTTATTCGTGGCGGTCGTGTTAAGGACCTTCCCGGTGTTCGTTACCACATTATCCGCGGTACACTCGATACTCAGGGTGTTAACGGAAGAATGCAGTCTCGTTCAAAGTACGGTGCAAAGCGTCCCAAGGCTGCTAAAAAGTAATTCCTGCTTAAAAGGAAATTTTTGTTAAGACAGAATCTTCTTGCAGGCTGCGCAGGGTAAGGTACGCTGCGTAACAATGTGAGAGTGTATATATATTTATGTATGTGCTTCTCCATTGGCGCCACAGGGTTTTGTCACTTGAGTACCTATGATATCATTAATATGAAGGAGGGAAGCGAAGTGCCAAGAAGAGGCCAGATTGCAAAACGTGATGTTTTGCCCGATCCGCTTTACAATTC
>JAGAVE010000114.1 GCA_017942105.1 Clostridia bacterium
AATTCGCAGAAAAATCATACATTTCTGATCGATATATTCAAAGAGATAAACGAGAAAAATAAAAACGCGGTTCTGCTTCTTGTCGGCGCAGGAGAGCTTGAGGAGAAAATCAGGCAGAAAGTCAGCGATCTTCAGCTTGACGGAAGCATTCGTTTTATGGGATTGCGTGATGATGTTGACGATATTATGCGAGCTTCGGATGTTTTCCTTTTTCCGTCGCTTTATGAAGGTCTGCCCGTAACTCTCGTTGAGGCGCAGTCCTCCGGAATTAAATGTATAATTTCTGAGTCGATTCCAGACGACTGCAAAATCACGCATAATATCGAAACTGTTTCTCTCGAAAAGCCTGCGGAATTCTGGGCAGAGCAGGTTTTGAAATACGCAGACGGCTACGAGAGGAAGCATACACTCAAAGAAATTTCCGCAGCAAAGTTTGACATAAAAGAAAATGCCGAATGGCTTGAGGAGTTTTACTTAAATGAATATAAAAAATAAAACACTGACTGTTTTTACACCCGCGTATAACAGAGATTATTCGATTCATCTTTGCTATGAGAGCTTGTTAAGGCAGACGAGCAAGGATTTTGTTTGGCTTGTTATTGACGACGGCTCAACGGATAACACGGCTCAACTTATCAAAGAATGGCAGAAAAAAGATAACGGCTTCGAAATAAGATACATTTATAAAGAAAACGGCGGAATGCACACTGCGCACAATGCTGCATATGAGATTATGGATACGGAGCTTTCCGTCTGTATCGACTCTGACGATTATATGACGGATGATGCCGTAGAAAAAATCATTGTCTGTTGGGAAAAGCACCGTGACGAAAAATATGCGGGAATCATTGCACTCGATATCCTTGAAAACGGAAAGGTTATCGGCTCGGAGCTTGAGACCGACCGCGTTGATACGACTCTGGGCGGATTTTATCAGCGGGGCGGAAAGGGCGATAAAAAGCTCATTTATCGTAACGATATTATGAATAAATATCCTCCGTACCCGACCTTTGAGGGTGAAAAATATGTTTCTCTTGCGTATAAATACGAAAAGGCGGATAAGGAATATACCCTCGTTATTCTCAATGAACCCGTCTGTGTTGTTGAATATCAGCAGGATGGTTCAAGTACAAATATGTTCAGGCAATATCTTCGTAATCCGAAGGGTTTTGCTTTCGTAAGAAAAGAGAGCATGAAAGAAAGCGACGACTTTAAAGATGTTTTCAGAAATTGCATACATTATGTTTCAAGCTCAATCATCAGCAAAAACGGGAAGTTTATCAAGGAATCGCCGAAGAAGCTGATGACCGTTCTTGCGATTCCTTTCGGAGTACTTCTGACTCTCTATATCAAATCAAAATCAAAGGCTTATATGAAGGTTGAAGGGTTTTCTGAAAAATAATACTTTACTTTTTTAAAATTTGGTATATAATTGTTTCAAAATAAATTTCAGAGTAGACGGTTGATTGTTAAACTCGGCAGGACGGGGAGTTGTCTGCCGGATGTAAAGGTTGCTTGCGAAAAACCGTCGCATCCCGCTGAATAGTATCGAGATATGGTTACCTCCCTATTATTCATTAAGGATGATGGGAGGTTGTTTTTTTGGCTAAGAAAGAATATTCAAAGGCTCAGTTAAAAAGAAGAGGAAATATGGTCAGGATTGCATCGATGGCATTGCTTATCGCGCTGCAGGTCGTCCTTTCAAGATTTCTTTCTATCAATCTGCAGTTTCTGAAAATCGGGTTTTCGTTTGTACCGTTGATGTTTGCGGGATATATTTACGGAGCGTCGGGCGGAGTTGTTGTTGCGCTTATCAGCGATGTTATAGGAGCGTTGCTTTTTCCGTCGGGGCCGTTTTTCCCCGGATTTACGGTAACAGCGATGCTTTCGGGTCTTATTTACGGAACTGCACTCGGCGGAAAATGCACGACAGTGAAGCTGGCGCTTAGTGTTGTTATTGAACAGATCGTTTGCGGACTGCTGCTCAATACTCTTTGGCTGAGCTTTCTTTATCATTCGTCGTTCAGAGCGTTGCTGGCGACGAGAGTATGGCAGATAATCGTTATGATTTTTGTTGAGTTTGTTTTTGCGGAGATTCTTTTCGTAAGGCTGAAATTTACCGCCAGGCTGAAAAAACAGCTTTTGCGCATATAAAAAACGAGGACAGCTTCTTTCGAAGTGTCCTCGTTTTTTGTGTTTATGTTTAATTAAAGCTGAGCTGCAAGCTCCTTGATATAAGCCTTGAAATCTTCGCCGATTTCCTTGTGGTTGAGAGCAACCTCGCAGTTAGCTTTCATAATGCCGAGCTTGTTACCCATATCGTAACGGATGCCGTCAAAATCAAGAGCAAGAAGGTTGCCTTCCTTGCCGAGACGGGTAAGAGTATCTGTAAAGTAAAGCTCTTCGCCTTCGGGTGTGTTTGCAAGGTCTTCTTCAAGATAATCGAAAACCTGAGGCGGTGCAACAACACGGCCGAGGATTGAGTAGCAGGACATAATCTGGTCGTCTGTCGGCTTCTCGATGATGTTGTGAACATCCATAACCTTTTCGTTATCCTCATGATGTGTAACATCAAGTGAGCAGTACTTCGGAACATCCTTTCTCGGAACTTCCTTAACACCAACAACGCCCTTACCTGTCTTCTCATAAACATCAACAAGCTGCTTTGTTACGGGATATTCGTCGTTGATGATAACATCGTCACCGTAAAGAATTGCAAAAGGCTCGTTGCCTACGAAACTTTTTGCGCACATAATTGCGTGGCCGAGACCCTTTGTTTCCTTCTGACGGATGAAATAAACATTTGCGATATTTGAACAAGCGAGAACATCCTCGTAGAGATCCTTCTTAGAAGGATTCTTTGAAAGCTTGTCTTCAAGCTCGTAGCTGTGGTCAAAGTGGTCTTCGATAACACCCTTACCGCGGTTTGTGATGATAAGAATGTCTTCAATACCTGCAGCAGCAGCCTCTTCTACGATATACTGGATAGCCGGCTTATCAACGATATTGAGCATTTCCTTCGGAACTGCCTTTGATGCGGGCAAAACTCTTGTGCCCAAGCCTGCTGCGGGGATGATTGCTTTTTTGATTTTCATTGTTAACTCCTCCTGAATTAGTTTATATAACTAACAATAGATAAAATAATGTCCGGCAGGTGAGTTACCGCAAGACTTGCGAAAAGACCTGCAAGGAATGAAACGCCGCCGCGTCGAAGAAGAGAGTATCGAAGGATTTTCGGATTAGAGGTTGCTTTTTTTGCGAATTTTATATCCTCCAACATCTTTTTTCGGTAAAAGAAATTGGCGACGAGCGCGGGAATTATCTGCGCAAACAGATATGTTGCGGCGAAAACGGCAAGAGTGTGCGGCATAACACTTTTGGCAATTGCTGTTATTTCGTAGGAAAGTCTGTCTACCTCTGCCTGGGATTCCTCTGTCGGGGAGGATGAGTTGGTTTTGATAGCGTCATAAAACTGAGTATAAAGAGGTTCAAGCTTCGTTGCCGCAGTGTTGATTGCAGGCATAAGCGGAGTGACCGCTATCGTTGCCGAAACTGCAAGCGCAAGAAAGATTGCGCCGAGTTTATAAAGCTTACGGTAGAAAAACCACGCAGGGCCGAAGAAGAATGCACCCCAGTTCCAGGAAAGGAAAAACGATTTCTTGTTTCTGTTTCTGACGAGTCTTTTGATATAGTGCTTGAAGTTCACCTGAGTATAGGTTGCAACCTCCGTAACCGTTGCTCCGCCGATATCCTCGTTTGCATCGTAGGTTCTTCCGTTGACATAAACTCCGTCAACGCGGAATTCAGGAATCGGGATATCGGGGATTTCACCCTCGTCACCGTAGTTGAAACCTTTTTTAGGTTCTTCATAATCTTCTGTTTTTTGAGCGGGTTCCGCGGGAACCTCAGGTGTTTTTTCTTCTTGCTCGTGCGCCCTTCTCCAGTCAAAATCCTCGGCGTGAAGATGAGCGTTGACGCATTCGTTATTCTTATTGTAACATTCTCTGTGCTGAGGTGTTCCGCATTCGGGGCAAACGACTATATCGTCGCCTTCAAGCATAACTTCGGAGCATCCGTCGCACACTTTGTTGTCATAAAACATTGTATCCCACCGGATTGTAAATTTTTTCATCTATATTATAACACATTATTTTGCAATAGTGTATACTATTTTTAAATATTTTTAAAACAATATTAAAATCTATCTCTTTACATAAGAGTTTTTTTCTAGTATAATTACCTAGTAAAAATATGTGCTGTAATATGAGAGGTATAAAAATGGTACAGTTTGAAGAATTGAGACTCTATTTGCTCGGCTTCGAGGAGAAGCTGACGGAGCTCGGCGAGGCTCTCGGATTAAAAGAGATGAAAGCGGAGGTTGCTTCTCTTGAAGAGAAGACGGCTCAGGACGGTTTCTGGGACGATATTGCAAACACTCAGGTCGTTTTGCAGAAAATCGCCGCTCTCAAAAATAAAATTTCCAAATATGAAAACCTTAAGGCAAATTACGAAGATACTCTTACGATGATAGAGCTTTCTGACGAGGAAGAAGATCTCGATATGCTTGACGAATGTAAGTCAAGCGTTGATGAGTTTGAAAAAGAGCTTGATAAGCAGACTCTCAGCACTCTTCTCTCAGGCGAATATGATATGAAAAATGCCGTTCTTACCTTCCACGCAGGTGCAGGCGGTACAGAGGCCCAGGACTGGAATCAGATGCTCGTAAGAATGTATACCCGTTGGGGCGAGCAGCACGGCTTCAAGGTCAGTATGATCGACTTCCTTGACGGCGATGAAGCAGGTCTTAAATCTGCAGTTCTCCGTATTGAGGGTGAAAACGCATACGGCTATATGAAGAGTGAGGCAGGTGTTCATCGTCTTGTCCGTGTTTCTCCGTTTGACTCATCGGGAAGAAGACACACATCCTTCGCATCTCTTGAGGTTATGCCCGAAATCGATGATACGATTGAGGTCGACATCAGCCCCGATGATATCAAGATGGAGGTTTACCGTGCATCAGGTGCAGGCGGACAGAAGGTTAACAAGACCTCTTCGGCTGTTCGTCTTATCCATATTCCGACCAACATCGTTGTTTCCTGCCAGGTTGAAAGAAGCCAGCATCAGAACCGTGAGGTCGCAATGAGAATGCTTAAATCAAAGCTTCTTGAAATCAAGGAAAGAGAGCATCTTGATAAGATTGAAGATATCAAGGGCGAGCAGAAGGAAATCGGCTGGGGCAGCCAGATCCGTTCTTATGTCTTTATGCCTTATACTCTTGCAAAGGACCACAGAACAGGATTTGAAATCGGCAACATCAACGCTGTTATGGACGGCGAAATTGACGGTTTTATCAATGCTTACCTTAAGCAGATGTCGCTTTCTGAGCTTAACAAGGATTAAAAATTAAAGGATCTGAAGATATGAATATTGTTGACATTTCAAGACCCTTGCTTACGACAATCGAATACCCCGGTGACCCCGAAACAAGGCTCGATGCTGTTCAGAGGATTGAAAACGGTGACGAGTGCAATCTCTCGGCTGTTTATGCCTGTGTTCATACCGCGACTCACGCGGATGCACCGTGGCATTTCCTTGACGGCGGTGAGACGATAGACGAGGTTGACCTTAATAAATTCATCGGTCAGTGTACGGTTATTGAAGTTCCTCCCGGAGTTATAACGGGTGAATATGTCAATAAATATTTTCCTAAAAAATGCACAAGACTTTTAATAAAGGGCGATGCGCAATCCTTCTTTATGGAGAGTGCGGCGTACGAAGCTCTTGATACGGGTCTCTGCCTTATCGGAACGGATGCCGATTCGATCGGAAAGTCAGGCGGTCAGCTTAAAACTCATAAGGCGTTTTTGCAAAACGGAGTTGCAGTGCTTGAAAACCTCGACCTTTCGGCTGTTGAGCCGGGCGATTATTATCTTATTGCCCTGCCCGTGAAAATGGGTGCGATTGACGGAGCTCCCGTCAGAGCCGTATTGATTGATGATTACATTCTCTGGAATAGATTGACCTGATTCCAATGCATCCGAACGGAGGTGCAGATTTGAAGAGATTTTTTGATATGTTTGTCAGCATTTTTGCGGTTATATTGCTTTCGCCGCTTTTTCTTATCGTGTCTCTGGCTATCCTTATTACCGACGGTAAACCTGTGCTTTTCAGGCAGGAGAGGGTCGGAAAGGATAATAAGATTTTTACGGTCTATAAATTCCGCACGATGAGAAACGGTGTCGGCGATATTGCGACTGCAGACCTTTCTGACGCAAACGAAAAAATAACAAAGACGGGCAAGTTCCTCAGGCTGACGAGTATTGACGAGCTTCCTCAGCTTTTCAATATACTCAACGGAACGATGAGTCTTGTAGGCCCCCGTCCGCTTATCCCTGCAGAAAAAGAAATTCGTGAGCTTCGCGAGAAGTACGGAGTATACAGTGTCCGTCCTGGCATAACGGGATATGCACAGATTAACGGCAGAGATAATATCGATGACGCAACAAAAGCCCTGCTCGATAAGGAGTATATCGAAAAACAGAGCTTTATCTTTGATATGAAGATTATTTTCAAAACCTTTATGAAGGTGCTTAAAAGAGCAGATATAAAGGATAAATAAAAAAGAGTGGATTTCTCCACTCTTTGATTATTATGCTACGCCGACATATTCTTCAAGAGTAATTCCTCTTGACTTGATTTCCTTGGCGGCTTCAACGCCTACGAATCTGTAGTGCCACGGTTCATATACAACTCCCGTTATTGCTCTTGAGCGTTCGTCCTTGGGATAACGGAGAATGAATCCGTATTCTGCCGCGTGCTCGTTGAGCCATTCGAACTCCTTGTAGTTTTCAAAGCTTTCAGCGAGCGAGCAGATATCCATTGCGAGACCTGCATTGTGTTCGCTTGAGCCGGGAACCATAACGACGGTTGCGGCCTTTTTGGTAGCTTCTACTCTGTCCAGACCTTCGTTCATATGGTTTTTAATTCTGTTTTCAAAATTATTTTTCTGGCGCTCGTATGAACGGTAGCCCGAAACGGGAGTAAGTGTTATTCCGTCTGCCTTTGCTGCATCATACATCTGCTGATAGTACGGAGCAACACGGTAGTCAAGATAAACGCCTGAGCCTTTGACGGCTTCTGCAAGAGTTGGCTTGTATCCGGCAGGAAGAGAGTAGTTGCCGTTAACGATAAACCTTGAAAGGTCTGCGTTAGTATCGGTTATCTGCGGAGTGAATCCTGCATAAGCGTACGGATACTGAGAATCGTCAGGGTCCGGAGTCTGAGGATCAGATGAAGGAGATTCGGTAGGTGCAGACGGCTCGGTAGAAGTTGTTGGGCTCGTTGCGGTTGAGCCGGGAACGGTCGGAGAGACAGATGATGTGCCCGGTGAGGGCTGTTCGGGAGTGTCCGTAACTCCGCTGACGGACGGCGCACCTTCAAGAGTGGCTTTGTATTTCTGATGTGTTATAACGGCACCTCCGAAAACTGAAACGGTAAGGATTACGATAGCGGCCTGCAGGGCTATTATCTTAATGACCTTCGGTGTAATTTTTTTATTCATCAAATCATCCCTTGTTATTACATACTATACTTTAATCGCCAACAACACATAAGTCTGAAATGCAATATATTACGCACATTCGAGCAGTTTTCTCTTTGTCATGCGGTTATTTCAAAGATTTTTAACGACGCCGAGGCGGAAAGGTAACTTTCAAAACCTTATGGCTTGTTGGTAACTAAAGTATACATTATTTTATTCGCATTTCAGGCAATTGTCAAGGAAAGTAAATCAAATTCCGAAAATTGCTTTAATAAAAAATTTACGCTGACGCTTTCGGCGTCGGCAAAAAAACGAAAGGAATATTGCTTATGAAATCAACAGAAAGCGTCGGAAATTACAAATCCGAAGTAAGACTTTACACAAACTATGCAATCAAGCATATCAAAACAATGTGTAAAAATTTCGGTCCCCGTCCCGTGGGCAGTGAGGCTGAGCTTAAGGCGCAGGAATATCTTGCAAAGGAGCTTGAAACAACCTGCGACACAGTTTTGAAAGAAGAGTATAAATGCTCGGATAAGGCGTTTATGTCGTGGGTGCCGCTCGGCGCAGTCCTTCTTATTCTTTCAGCGGTGTTTTTCACTTTCGGAATTCCCGTTGCCTCTCTTGCAATCGGTTGCTTTACTTTGTTTATTATTCTTGCCGAGTTCATTTTCTATAAGCCCGTTCTGGATGTATTCTTCCCCAAAAAGACATCGATGAATGTTATGGGAACGAGAAAAGCATCGGGCGAGACAAAGAGAAGAATTATTTTCTCAGGTCATGTTGACTCAGCTTTTGAATGGACATATACCTACCACGGCGGCAGACCTGCTGTTGCAGGAATTATCGTAACTGCTGTTATCGCAATCCTTCTGAGCATCGGCGGCGGAATTTATGGCATTGTTTCAGGCGATGGAATCGGCATCGTATGGATGGGCAGTAACCTTGCAGTTAAGATTATTTCCGTTGTGATGTATGTAACGGTTCCTGTTCTCGGCGCGGCGATTTTCTTCTGCAATTATAAAAGACCCGTAACGGGCGCAAATGATGACCTCTCAGGCTGTATGGTTTCTGCGGCAGTTATAAAATTTATGGATGCTAATAATATCCGCTTTGAAAACACAGAGGTTGTTGCTCTTATGGCAGGCGGTGAAGAGGCAGGTCTTCGCGGATCAAAGGCTTGGGCAAAGGCTCATGCGGATGAGATAAAAAATGACGGCGTTGAAACTGTATTTGTTGCTCTTGATACAATTCGTGAAATCGATTTTATGGCGATTTATGATAAAGATATGACGGGTATGGTCAAGAACGATAAGCGAGTTGCAAAGCTTCTTCAGACAGCCGCGAAAAATATCGGCCACGATGTTCCGATAAAGGCGATTGAGCTTGGCTCAACGGATGCGGCGGCAATCTCTCAGGCAGGAATTCCGGCTTCTGCATTTACCGCTATGGACCCGTCTCCTGCAAGATATTACCATACACGCCTTGATACTGAGGATAATCTTGACCCGAAAACGCTTGAAACAGGTCTTAAAATAGCTCTTGAAGCTGCATTTATCTTCGATGAGCAAGGAATTTGATAATTTTTATAAAAACTATTGGAATTATCGGATAATTGTGTTATAATCAACAATATACAGAAATCTGACAAGGAGTGGATTGTTCGTGAACAAAAAACTTATTAGATTAATTTCTCTTGCATTGATTGCAGTTATGACTCTTTCTTTGTGTGCTTGCGGTACAGGATCAACAGAAGAGGAAACAACAACAACCGTTGCAATTGCATCAGGCGACCCGGAAGGCAAGGCTGAAGTTGTTGCAAGATTCAATAAGCTTATGGCAGACACAAAGGTAGCCAAGAGCATTAAAGAAGATGAAAAGAACGGCTTCGAAGAGATGAAATATTGGCTTGACCACGACATCAATGATGTTGAAAGTGACAATGAAACGGTTAAGTCTCTTCTTAAGCTTTTCTCTGACAAGGTTACATCAAACGGCTATGACCTTTCAACAAACAACGAGGAAGAGCCTTCAAATCCGAAGGAATGTTTCCCGATTATGGGTTCGGATAAAGCAGGCGCTCTTGATCTTGCTGATGTCCGCTCAGCAGTTATCACGGATAACGGCTCTGATTCTCATTATACGATTATGCTCAAAATCAACCCCGAGACAAATCCTGACCAGGAAAACAGTATCTACGGTAAGCTTTACAAGATTACTGAGGACGGCGAGATTCTTAAAGAGTTTGATGGTTATAAGGATTTCATCACCGTCAGCGGTTACGATGCTACATACGGCGTTGGCACAATCAAGATGATCGTTGATAAGAAGACAGATCATGTAACGAAGCTCGAGCTCAGCCGTGAGGTAGCTATTGAGACGAAGATTACGGGACAGGGTACGCTTAAGGATGAAATTGCGGCTGATACGGCTGTAACATTCAAGTTTACATCAACCGCCAACTACGAAATCATCTGGCCCGTTGAGGAAGAAGCAGAATAATCTGATCGGAAAATATTAAGAGACTGTAAAAGCCAAAGTTTTTACAGTCTCTTTTCTTTTATTTATTATGCCAGGATTTTTTCAATATCTCCTACTGTCGGTAGGGAGGGAATCGCACCACGGTGCTGAACGCAGAAGCAGGCGGCGGCATTTGCGAAGGTTGCAAAATTTCCAAGCTCTTCGAGAGTAAGGTTTTCGGGTTTCTTACCCGATTGAGCGATTTTAAGTAGAAAAGCGCCCCAAAAAGAATCGCCTGCTCCGGTGCAGTCAACGGCATCGGCGTTGAAGGCGTCTGTTTTAATTCCTCCGTCTTTTGTGCAGACGAAAGCTCCGTCCTCTCCGAGCGTAATGACAGCAATCTGTGCCCCGTTACGGATAAGCATTTCTGCGGCATTGCGGAAATCCGATTCTCCCGTCAGAAGGTTTGTTTCTTCGTCCGAAAGTTTTACGAGGTCTGCAAATTTAAGAGCTGAACGCATAGTCGTTTTTGCTTCGGACTCATTTTTCCAAAGTGATGCTCTGTAATTAGGGTCGTATGAAACGCACACACCCTCGCTTTTTGCCTTTTCGGCGGCGAAAAGGGTAGCGCTCCTTGACGGTTCATCCGTCAGCGACACTGAACCAAAATGAAAAATTCGACAATCTTTAAGCTTGCCTGACGGAATGTCTTCGACCAGAAGCATTTTGTCTGCACCGTGTTTTCTTGCAAAGGAAAATTCTCTTTCACCGTTTTCCTTAATATCTACGAAGGCAAGGGTGGTGAAATGGTTATCATCAAAAAGAAGGGCTTCGCAGTCAACGCCGTTTTTTTCAAGAGTTTCGGCAAGGAATTTTCCGTGCATATCATTGCCCACCTTGCCGATGAATGATGATTTTCCACCGAGACGGGCAACGGCTACCGCAACATTGGCAGGTGCTCCACCGGGATTTTGCTCAAAAAGGCGTTGACCTTGAGAGCTCTTTGAGCAGGCGGTAAAATCGATAAGAAGTTCGCCCAGAGTAATAATATCAGTCATAGTGTCCCCCATATCAAACAGCACCCACTTTTGATGAGTGGGTGCCGATGTTTTTTAAGATGTTGTTCCCGTGTCTGCAACGAGTTTTACTTTAACATCAAATTTTGAAACGGAATAGTCGTTCGGATCTATTCTGCAGATGGTGAGCGTCAGTTCATCGCCGACCTTGCCGTTTTCGATTTTTTCAAGAAGGATGTCGGGCGTATCAAGCTCCGTTCCGTCCACTGCGATGATAAGGTCGTTGACCTCGGCGTTGGTTGAAGCGAGAGAGCTGTCAGGGTTGATGTCGCGGATAACAAGCGAGCCTGCGGGAAGATTATTTTGCTTGATTATCATAGCAAACTGCTGATATTCTCTTGCAACGGTATAAGAAATACCGAGCTTAGGTCTGTTGGTTACATGGCCGTTGGCAATAAGGTCGTTGATGATCGGCTCTGCATCCTTAATGGGGATTGCAAAAGCCATTCCCTCATAACCCGTGCTGACGATTTTTGAAGAGTTGATACCGATGACCTGACCGAATTCATTGAGAAGAGCGCCGCCTGAGTTACCCGAGTTGATAGGCGTTGTATGCTGAATACAGTTCATCTCGTAGCCGCCCTCACTGCTGATGGGTCTGTCGATTGAAGAAATCATACCGTCAGTAAAGGAGCCGAAAAATTCCATACCGCCGGGGTTACCGATTGCATAAACTCGCTGTCCTTTTTTAAGAGAAGTAGAGTCTCCGAATTGAGCGGCTGTCAGACCTGTTGTTGCAATTTTGATAATGCCGATGTCTGTTTTCACATCGTAGCCGACCATAATTCCGTCATAGGTGTTGCCGTCGGAATCCTGAACAACGATTGAGCATCCGCTGCTTGATGCATCGCTGATAACATGTGCGCAGGTGAGAATATATGTGTAGGTGTTCGTTTTGTCAACACTCATTACGATTCCTGAGCCTTCGCCGATAAGTGAAGACGAGGATTCGTAGAAGAATGACTGAGTCTTTCCGTAAAGCATAATGCCAACATTGATTTTTTCAGCATTTTCAGCAATTGAAATCGTTGAAAGGCTGCTCTCGCTTGAAAAATCAGGAGCGTTCTGAATCTGAATCTGCGTATCATCAGAGCCGGGCTCATGGGTGTTTGAAACCTTGCTCATAAGACCCTCCAACTGAGGGGAAAACAAGCAGAGAATAACCGCAAGCGTTGACATAACCAAGGAAAGAGCTATAAAAACAGTGAAGCCCTTATTACTGCCGGAACCGTTTTTCTTGGTGGCTTTCTTGGCCTTGGATTTTTTTGTTTTTGTCTGCGCCGTCGGAGCTGCCTGTGAGGGCTGAGCGGTCGGAGCCGTCTGACCCATCGGAGGCTGTACGGGACGGTTCGGATTGCTGTAATTGTTTATCGGAGGCTGCTGTGCATAGCCGGCAAACTGAGTGCGGTCAGGGTTGGGCACAGCGTTGAAGCTACCGTTTTTTGGTGGCTCAGGCGCACTGTTTGGGGTAAAGTTGTTGCTGTTTTCGTTCATGGTAGTTATCCTGCCTCTCTGAAGGGAGATTAGTTTTGGTTTGGAATCCAGAAAGCAAATTCGGTGTATTCGCCGACCTTGCTTTCGACTTTTATTTCACCGCCGTGAAGCGTTATGATGCTTTTGACAAGGAAAAGTCCGAGTCCTGCACCCTTTACATCGTAGCTTCTGGAGCGGTCAACCTTATAAAACCGTTCAAAGACCTTGTTCAGCTCGTCGCGCTCAATACCGTCTCCGCTGTTTCTGATGCTGACGAAGGTTTTTTCGTTGTCTCTGTAGTCTTTTATAAATATATATCCACCCTGAGGTGTAAATTTAACTGCGTTGTCGATAAGGTTATAAACAACCTGCTGAATCATATCTTCGTCCGCGTTGACGAATGCGCTCTGCATCGTATCAAGACCGACAATTTCGATGTTTTTATCGTTGATTTTCTTTTCAAAATTCAAAAGAGTTTTAAAAATGCAGGCGCTCATATCAAAGCTTTTATGGTTTATCTGCATTTCTCCCGCTTCGATTTTGGAAAGGTTGAGCATACTCGTTACAAGCCTTGAAAGACGCTTGACTTCATCGGAAACGATGTGCAGATAATGACTTTGATTTTCAGGCGGAATAGTGCCGTCGAGAATTCCGTCAATAAATCCGCCGATAGATGTCATAGGCGTTTTCAGTTCGTGAGAAACATTAGCAACAAAGCTTCTTCTTGAGCTTTCCTGAGCAGAGAGAGACATTGCCATAGTATTGAAAGCCTGCGCAAGCTCCGTCAGCTCATCCCGCCCTTTAACATCGACCTTGTAGCTGAAATCGCCCTCGGCATAGTGCTTAACTGCCGTGGACATTTGGCGCAACGGCCTCGTAAGGCGAACGGAAAGAATATAAACAGTTATAAATGAAACGATAAGTGCCAGAATTGCCGCTGTGAAAAAGACCTCGAGGAGACGCTTTGCATAGCTGTACCAGTTGGTTGTGATAGGTTCTGTTGCGAAAACAACCGCAATGGTTTTGCCCTTGAAGATGACGGGTGAAGCCGTTGTAAGCTGATTGTCAAGGAAAATTCCGCCGAGGTTAGATCTTTCGTTGTAATTTCCCTTTGCCGCTTTTTCCATAATATCTTTATTTACTTTATAACGACCGTGGATAGGGCAATGGTAATGATCTGAAACAATAAATTTTTCATTGAGCATCTCGTTGCAAACGATGACCTGTCCGTCCATATCCGTAATAAACATATCGGCTTCAATTGCGGCTGACATAGTTCTCATCGTGTTGCATATCATAATGAGGCGATGAGGGTCACTTTCGTTTACGCTGTAATCCTCGTCAGATCTTTCGAGCATCTGCTGAATATTATACGCGATGAGGTCGGAATTGTGTTGGAGCGTTGCAAGCTGCTCCTTGTTCCAATGACGCGCCGCGAGAAAAAGATAGGTCGAGCAAAGAAAAATTACGCTCATCAATATAACTGAGGTTATGACAAAAAGATATTTCCTGAAAAGCTTTGTGTTCTTTTTGATTTTTGGCTTTGCCATAGACTATCAGTCCTTGGTTTCAAATTTATATCCGACACCCCAGACGGTTTTGAGCTCCCATTTGTCGGAAACATCCTCGAGCTTTTCGCGGATTCGCTTGATATGGACATCAACCGTACGGCTGTCGCCGTAATAATCAAAGCCCCAAACTTCATCAAGAAGCTGGTCACGGTTGAAAACGCGGTTCGGATTGCTTGCAAGGTGATAAAGAAGCTCCATTTCCTTCGGCGGAGCCTCAACTCGCTTGCCGTTTACTTTAAGCTCGTAATTAGTAAGGTTGATAACAAGATTGTCATAAGACACCTGCTTGATTTCCTCAGCGGGGTCAACCATTGAGCTTGCACCTGTACGGCGGAGAACAGCCTTGATTCTTGCAAGGACTTCCTTAGCTTCAAAAGGCTTTGTTATATAATCGTCTGCACCGAGCTCAAGACCGAGAACCTTATCGAAGGTTTCACCCTTAGCGGTGAGCATAATAATCGGTTTGTTTGAATATTTTCTTATCTCTCTGCAAACCTGCCAGCCGTCAAGCTCAGGTAACATAATATCCAGAAGCATAAGGTCGGGCTGATGCTCAGCGAATGAACGGACAGCCTGCATACCCGTTTTAGCGATATTTACGGTATAGCCTTCTTTTTCAAGATAGAGGCGAAGTAATTCGCAGATATTATTGTCGTCATCAACGACGAGAATTTTTTCGGTTGCCATAACAGTCCCTCCGAATTTAGTTATTAGAACCGATTAGGTTCAATTTCTATTATAAGCTTTAATTTGTATAATTTATGAACGAATAAAAAATAAATTTAAAATGTTAGATTTTAGGGAATTCCATAGAAATTCTGCCGAGTTTGCCGCCGCGGTACTCATCAAGAAGCATAACGGAGGCCCTTTCCGTGTTAACCTCGCCGCCTGAAATGAGCATTCCTCTTTTTCTTCCGATCATTTCAAGAATTTCCCAGGACTGAAGGTCTTCGAAGTCTGAAAGCTTGTATCTTTCGGCAAGTCTTTCGGGGTAGCCGTCACGAAGGGCATCGATGAGGCGGATTGCCATAGTTTCGATATCGAGGACGGTGTCCTTGATCGAGCCTATGAAAGCGAGCTTGTCGCCGACAACGGGGTCATCGAATTTAGGCCAAAGAACACCCGGAGTATCAAGCAGCTCAATGCCGTTGCCGATATTGAACCATTGGTTGCTGGTTGTTACGCCCGGCTTGTCTGCAACCTTGGCGCGGACACGGCCTGCCATTTTATTGATAAAAGAGGATTTTCCTGTATTGGGAATTCCGATAACCATAACGCGAAGCGATTTGCCGACCATACCCTTTTCGTTGTTTGCTTTGATCTTATCTGCAAGGACTTTTCGGACAAGAGGCTGATAAGCGTTGAGACCCTTGCCTGAACGGCAGTCTACGGGAAGCGCTTCTGCGCCTTGGGCTTTAAAATATTTTACCCAGTCTGCCGTAGTTTTTTCGTCCGCCATATCGCATTTGTTGAGAAGGATAATGCGGGGCTTTGAGGCTGTAATCTCCTCGATTTCGGGGTTGCGGCTTGCCAGAGGTATTCTTGCATCAAGAATTTCCGTTACGCAGTCCACCATTGAAAGGTTTTCTTTGATAAGGCGGCGCGTCTTTGCCATATGACCTGGAAACCATTGGACGGTTTGTTTCTGAAAATCACTCATAAATTCTCCTTATGAAAAAGGACTGCCGTTTGCAGTCCCTTAATCAATCTTCGTAAAATCGGGAGCTATACGGTACTTTACAACGCCGAGAACATATCTTTCGTCAACACAGCCGACCATCGGTGAACGGCTGTCCGAAGAATCGTTTCTGTTATCACCTAAAAGAAAAAGTGTGCCTTCAGGTACGGTGAGGGGGAAGGTTACGCCTTCGGAAGTGTGTGTACGCTCCATAATATAAGGCTCGTCAAGCGGCTGATTGTCTACATAGACAGTGCCCGTGATGAAATCGATATCAACGGTCTGACCGCCCTTTGCGATAACTCTCTTAACCAGAGGCTCGTTAAAGGAATTCGGCTCTGTGCTGATAATAATATCGCCGACCTCGATTTCTCTGTTGACTGCTGAAACGATGAGCCAGTCGCCGTTCTGAAGGGTCGGCTCCATCGATGTGCCGTCAACGCCGACGAAGCGGATAAGAAATGTAAACAGCAGCGCAATGATGACCAAAGCCGTCGTGAAAATTGAAACGACATCGTAAATCATCGAGACGAGGCTGAATTTCTTTTTTTCTGTTGCTTTTTCTTCTGCTACGGGAATGTTATCCATAATCAGCCACCTTGCTTAAAGTTGTTGTAGACATCAAATTCGCCAAACGGAAGAAGGCGGAAAATAACCTTGCCGAGAATTGTTTCTTCATCAACAAAGCCGACACCGCTTGTACGGCTGTCTCTTGAATTGTTACGGTTATCACCCATAACAAAAACCTTGCCCTCAGGAACAACGACCGGGAAGACAACATCAGAGGATTCTTTGGTCATCTCAAGGATATAGGGTTCGTTAAGCTCCTGACCGTTGACAAAAACCTGACCCTTAACAAAGTTGATATCGACTCTTTGCCCTTCGGTTGCAATAACCCTTTTGATGTAGGGCTCACCGTTCTGAGGTTCGCCTTCGACAGTAGTCATATGCTCGTCGGGAGTGAAAACGATGATGTCTCCGTACTTATACTCATCCTTAGGAACAGTGATGAGCCAATTGCCGTCCTGAAGGGTCGGGAGCATTGAATCGCCGACGACGCTTGCGGGACGAAGAACGAAGGTAAAAAGGATAAAAATTATAACGATGGCTGTTACGATTGAGCCGCAAAGGTCAAAAATCCTGAGCCATTTTTTTCTGTATTTCTTTGCCTGTTCAGGCGTGAGTCCGTCTTGAAGATATTCGACGCGCTCAACCTGCATACGGCGCTTGCTTAAAAACATAGCGCAACCTCCGATATATCTGAACCGTTAAACGGATTGGTTATAAATTGAAAAAAGGGCATGGTGAAGCGTAAGCCTCCCATACCCTCAATGGTACGGCACTGCGTACCTTCAGCTCTTAGCTTAGCCGATCTGCTGCTTAACCTTTGCAGCCTTACCGACTCTGTCACGCAGATAGTAGAGCTTGCTTCTGCGTACTTTACCTGTTCTGATAAGCTCAACCTTATCAACATTGGGGGAGTGAATCGGGAAGACTCTCTCAACACCAACGCCGTAAGAAACACGGCGAACAGTAAAGGTCTCGGAAACACCGCTGCCCTTACGAGCAATTACTGTACCCTCGAAAGCCTGGAGTCTTTCTCTTTCGCCTTCACGGATCTTAACCCAGATTTTGATTGTGTTACCGACTTTGATTGCTTCGGAAACCTCAGACTTGAGGCTGTCCTGTGCGATTAACTTAAGTGCGTCCATTACAGACACCTCCCATAGAATTTCAGGCGTTCGTACGAGATTACTCTCCAGAGGACCGTCCGCTTTAATGTTGGGCATTAAACCCCGCTGAGGGCATAGTTATCCCTGCAGTGGTCAGAAATGCTTAAATATATTATCACAAAGTATCCGTTATTGCAAGAGTTTTTTTGAAAAATCAGCGAAAATTTTCATTGTTTTTTGTGATAAGTTTTTTGCGTACTATATGTAGTTGAGTGTGCTTGAGGGAAACACAATTTTCAATTGTTTCAACGAGCAAAGAGGGGTTGAGATTGTGAGTATTTCCTGCCGCAAGGACGCATTGAAGGTTAACGATGCTGTCTGTTGAGCTGAGTTTTGCATCGAAAATCATATCAATGAGGTTGACCTGCTTCATAATTTTACGGTGCCCTTTTTTGCCGGGCTTCTCTGCCATAAGCTCTTCTCCGCGCATAAGCTCCTCTGCTTTTTCGTGGAAAAGTGAAGCATCCTCAGCGCTTGCAAAAACGATTTTCACAAAATACTGCGCCTTTTCAATTTCCTTTGCATCGTGAACGGGAGCGCCGACGGAAAGAATTTTCAACCCCTCGGGCAGGGTTTCATTGAGCCTTGACATAATCTCATCATCCGTCATATCGCCCTCGATGCGGATATCCATATATTCGCAATCGCTTGACTGACCGAGAGAGAGGGGAAGGGCGAAAGCAATATAGGGATGAGGGTTGAAGCCCTCAGTGTACCACATCGGAAGCTGAGCGCGGCGGACGGCGCGGGTCATCATTCTGTTAACATCGAGGTGAGAGATGTAAATCGCTCTGCCTGTTTTTGAAAAATTAAGCCTTACTGAGCGCATCGCATTTACCTCCGTTAAGTTTATTTGAGCCGCAACCTGCACACTGGATTCTGCAATGCGGAGTTGTTATACTCTCGTGAGCCTTCTTGTTTTCATTGATGAGGAATTTTTTGCTGATGCCGTAGTCAAGATGGTCCCAAGGAAGGATTTCGTCAAAGTCACGGCGGCGGTTAGCATAGAATTTCGGGTCAAGTCCTGTTTCCTCGAAAGCTTCCATCCATTTATCGTATTTAAACTGGTCATCCCAGCTATCAAATTTGCAACCCTTTCTGCACGCAAGCTCGATAACCTTTGAAAGGCGTCTGTCGCCTCTTGCAAGAACACCCTCCATAAAGCTGGTCTGCGTTGTATGGGTTGAAATCTTGATTTTCTTTGTTGTAACGCTTGCCATAAGATGCTCCTGCTTTTCGGCAAGCATTTCCTGAGTGTCCTGAGGCTCCCACTGGAAAGGAGTAAACGGCTTGGGAACGAATGAGGATGCACTGATGCTGACCTGCACGCCC
>JAGAVE010000115.1 GCA_017942105.1 Clostridia bacterium
ATCACCCACCTTTTTCATATATTTGCCATTTTTTCACCCTCTCGAAGTACCTTTGTACATCTTCGGGGTTCAAAAATGTCATTCTGCAGATTTCTCGGCAGTCTCCCAGCTTGTCGAAAAATATTTTTCGACAAGCTGAAACCTCCGAAAAATCGGAGGTTTTAAATTTATCAGCCGTTAAACATTGTCATTTCAACCGTAATCGGGAAATGGTCTGACGGGAATATGCCGTTGTATTTCGACTTATCAATTGAGCTCGACTTCACGCTCTTAACATATGCATTTACGAAAATATGGTCAATAGGATTCATACCGAGCACGATAAGCTTATAGCCGTTATAGGTAGCTCCGATATCATAATCCTCCGCGAGATATTTTGTATCCTTAAAACCGCAGGAAATGACATCATCATAAAAGCTCTTTGTCTCATTGAAATTGAAATCGCCCGTAAGCACAACGGGAATATCGGGAGCAATTTCTGCAACCTTTGAAGAAATAAGGGCTATAGACTCAGCTTGAGCCTGCTCACTGACATGGTCAAGGTGCGTATTGAAATGGGCGTAGACAAAGCCTGTCTGCTTATCCTTAAGAATAACATATGTGCACACTCTGTTGCAGGCAGAATCCCAATCCTTTGACGGCACTTCGGGAGTTTTGGAAAGCCAGAAATTGCCTGAATCAATCATCTCATACTTTTCGTTTTTATAAAAGATTGTGCAGGACTCACCTTCAGCAATTCCGTCATCTCTGTATACACCGTAATGGTCGTATTCGGGCATAGCTTCGTCAAGAAGACCAATCCAGTTTTTATCAGCTTCCTGAACGCCGAAAGAATCCGGTGAATATCTTCCTATAATATCGCAGACGCCGCCTTTTCTGCTTTCCTGAGAATACTCATCCTCACCGCTACACTTAAGATTATATGACATAACGGTTAAATCCTGAGCAAGAACTTCCTGCTTTATGGGGTTCGGATTGACATTTACAAGAGGCATTTCAGACTTAATATTTGCCGGGGTAAAAAATGATATAATCGCCGTAAGAATTGAAACAATCGTTTTCAAAAGACCGTCAAACACTGATATATTCCACCTTTCAGAATGTAAAAAGCAACTTTATTGCATTGAAGAGAACATCGAAGAAATCGCAGATGCTTTCAAAATATACCATACCATCAGTATTTCTTCCGCCTTCAAGATTTCCCATGCCCTCAACAGGTGTACCGTCATAATCAGAGGTAAACTGAGAGAGCCATGAAATCATACCGTTCGGATATTCAAGCTTAATTTCTTCGCCGAGACCGTTAACCGTCGACATATTCGGATAATCACCGTTTTCAACCGAGAACATATCGTAATTAACTGAGAACCAGGCGTGATGAGCGCTCGGTGTCTTCTCACCTGTTGCATAGCATACCTTTGTAAGAGTTGAGAATCTGCAATCCTTAGCAACATTTGAAGCGGCCATAATCCTGTTCCATGTAGGTGTTACGGCAAGGAAATAGTTAACAAGAGGATCTCTGCGGCTTGAAGTAAGCCATATCGGAAGATCAGCAAGATAATTTACATAGTCGCCGGGAACAGACCACGCAGGGCAAATCGGAAACGCCGCCGCAAACATCTCAGGATATGCAACAGACATTTTGAGAGTCATCTTTCCGCCCATCGAATAACCGCCGATGTAAATTCTTGTTGTATCAACATTTTCTTTATTCTCGGCTATGAAATCTTCAATAGCAGCTCTCAGCGGTTCAACAAGGTCATTGTCCCAGAACTTGCCGTATTCCTCTCTTGAACGCGCCGCAAGGATGAATGCACCGCCTGCAGGCTCAAACCTAGACTGAAATTCATCGCTTGCCCAGTAAGCAATTTCACTTTTTGACACCTGTTTTCCGTCTTCACTGCCGTCACCCATACCGTGAAGCCAGACTACGAGAGGATATTTTGTTGTATCACCCTCGCCTACGGGTGAAAAATATCTGTAATCAATTGAATAATCTCCGACTACGGGGCCTTCACCAAACTCGAACTTTTCGCAGAGAACTTCATAGCCGTCATCGATTGAAGCCGCCGATGCCATAGTGAAGCATCCGAGCGTCAGCACTAAAGCAAGGGCTAATGATAAAAATCTTTTAAAAAACTTCATATATCTTCCTCCACACAAATCAGGATAGAAAAAGTCTATCATACAGATTTTATTTTGTCAAATAAGAATTAATATGTAGTGATATTTTTCGGGTCAAACGGCTTATGAGTGCCCTGAAGAATTACATCGTTATACAGCTTACTCTTGTATCTGAGCTGTTCATCAACATATTCCCAGCCTTCCATTCCTTCGCCGTTTCTTTCCATAAGCGTCGGTTCACCTGAGAAAAGGTTTGTTCCGAGCGCAAGGCGTTCACCCTCGATCTTAACACCCATACTTGCGAGAATAGTCGGGAACATATCAATGTTGCACCATGTGCGGTTACGCTTTCTTTCCGTTGGAATATTCTCGAGATCATTTGCAGGGTTAATGATAACATTGAATGTTGTTCTGAGATAATCTTCATCAAAGTTCTTGAAATAATTCTTATCCATGCTCAGGTGGTCACCGATGATAACAATAGTTGTGTTTTCATAGAACGGCTGCTCCTGAATCCAACGGACAAACTTTGTTACCTCCGAAGCGCTGTAAGCAATAACATTAGAATACTGATTCGGTCTCGGCGTAGGCGTATTCGGACCTACATAACCGTCAGGGAAATGTGTATCCGCAGTTTCCATTACAAAATGGAAGGGTTTGCCTGTTGAGTTAAGCCTTGTAATTTCTCTCTTTGCAAATTCATAGAGCTTGTCATCCTCATAGCCCCAACGGACTCTGTAATCCTGAGGTATCCAGCCGAGTCTCTTGACTCCGTAGTAGTCAAGAATATTGAAATTACCGTGAGTTGTATAGTAGTAATCAAGTCCACCAAATCTTGCGGCTGCACCAAACATCAAAGACTGCTCATAACCCTGAGATGCAAGGATATCACCAATGCTGACAGCACCGGGAAGGAATGTTTCAGGTGAGCCGTAGTTATCTGCCGCAACGGGAGGCTTCATCGTAAGACCTGTTGTCATATTAACCATTGAAGCAACAGACCAGACACAACCGGTTGTTGAAATCGGACCGCCGAAATACCAATCAGAGTTAGAGAAAACAACACCCTCCTGCGCAAGGTCAGTAAGAGGTTTCATAAGGTTTTCATCAAGATAGCCGCCCATATCCTTGCTGAGGTATGAGTTTTCCATTGACTCAAGATATATATGGATAAGATTTCTTTTCGTTTCGGGGAACTGCATCTTGACTTCATTCGGGTCAACATAGTTGTCCTCGATAAATGTTGAGTCCTTGATATAAAACTTATAAAGTTCAACAAGATCAAATGCAATTATACCATATGTAAGACCGCCGACAAGCGAAGCAACAGCCATAACAAAGCTGATAATTCTTCTGACCTTGACGGTAAAGAAGCGGCGTTCCTTATCCGTTCTCTTGAAATAAACCTCTCTTTTTGAAAGAGCGAAGAGGAAGAAAGCAAAGATAAACGCACCTGCTCTCAAAACGCCGACCGTCCATACAGTGTTCATAACATCTTCACTCGTTGCTTCTTTTGGCGAAACCATATTTACAAGAAGCTGATCGGGTGCAATTGAGCTGAATGTGCTGACGCTCCAGAATGTAGCAAATACAGCAACCATACCGATTGAAAAGAGGATAAGAGACGCAACCGTCATTTTTTTCTGCTTCTTCGTCGGCTTTTCTTCAACCTTTGCAAAGCGTATCTTACCGTCAACAAGCCCCATAATCAGAAGCCAGATAAGACCCGTCACAAGAACGGCGCCAAACTGAACCCACGGAATAGCCGGGGAATCATTTTTGAGACTGAGCACACCTTTATTCGTATAGTAATAGATAATAAACTCGTTAAGATAAACCGAAAAAACATTCAGACCTATTACATCTGAAATCATAACCATCGCTGTACCAAACTTTGTCTTGCCTCTTTTTAAGACAAATGCGTCCACAGCGCCGACCGCAAGACCTGAAATTGCAGCCAAAATAAAAAACAATACCATTATTACTCTCCTGTCCTTTGCACACCGTTAAACGGCTGCACCTCAAATTCATTCTATTCTACATTATATTGCTTAAAAAAACAAGACAAACGGATTATATTAAAAAGCAAAATATTTTTCTCTCTGCCTTTTCATTCTGCCGCTTATTACTTTTAAGACTTCGGCCGCCGTCTCGTCTCCGCAGGCGTAATCCTTCATTAATCTGCCTTCTTCAAAAACAAGCTCATCATGAAGCGGGAAGAATTCACGAAGAAGGAAATCACCGTATCTGACAAATCGGGTCTCTCCGACGAGTCTATGCTCCTTGCTGATAGTATCAACAGCTACAGAATACATATCCTTGATTGAAGAAACAAGGCTTTCGCGTGTATTCTCGGGTGAAAATACAATCGTTGATGCAATCAACGCCTGGTCGTTGTGAACGCAGGAATGGCTGTCCGTACTGCCGACTATCGGGTAGCGTCTGCCCTTTGCTCTGTCGTCATAATACCTCGCCGCCTGAAATCCATTCTGCTGATAGTAAGCTTCGCCTCCAAGCACCTCAAAGGCATCAAACGGCTGAGTTTCCATTATATATTCAACAAGAGTTTCGGGAACTTGAAAAACATTCGAGATCCAGTAAGGATGGCAGAAAATTCCCAAACCCTCAGCCTTTTTGATATGATTAAAAATCCATACGCAGGAGGCATATGTGAATTTCTCTATTCCTTCAGGGATATCCAGCGTTTCCGCAAGCTCATTCACCTGCTTTTTATACTCTTCAACGCTGATGATATCCGGGCATTCTCCGTCAATGGAACGAAGCTCTGCCGACGGCCCGACATCCATATGATGATCACCCGGCATAAGCGCATTAACACTGTACTTACCGCCAAAATTAACGATATGGATATCATTATCCTCAAGATGAATCTCCTCGCCTGTTATAAGCGTATACTCAATAGGCACATTCTTATATGCGTTGATAGCTTCAAGGGAAGGATAGTACGAATCGTGGTCAGTTATCGCAAGAAAATCATATCCGTTCTTTCTGTACTCCGCCGCAGTTATTGCAGGCGACTGTCTGCCGTCCGAACGGCAAGTATGCATATGAAGGTCGCCTCTGAAGGGATATCTGCCGACCATATCGGGGTTAAGGGAGTAAACAGAAAGTCTGACCACTCTCTTGCCTTCCTTCAGCACTTCAATAAAATGCTCCTGCTCGTCATAATAGATGTGTTTAAACCGAAGGCATCCATCAGCATCAGGGACAACTTTATACTCCGTGAGATTGTTTCTTTCTTTATAATCCCGGATATTGCCCTGAGTAAGAGACTTCACCCATATAGTATATTCGCCCTTGAATTCTGCATGAGAGCCGAGAGGCTTAACTGTTATTTCTGTTTCTTTTTCACAAGGAAAAACCTTAGGAAAAATATCATAATTAAATAGCTCTAACGATACCATAAGCTACCTCATTTCAATTTAATTTCCGCATTATAATCATCAGTACCGTAGTTTCCGACAGTATGCTTCATCGTGTTATAGAAATCGAGCGTTTCTCCCTGAGAGCCCTTCAGGGTTTTAACAAAGGGCTTAGCCTTTTTGAAAAAGCTGAGAAGCGCGTCACCCTTCGGCGTGCCTTCAACAAACGGCTGATTTCCCGTAAAAACACTGCGTACTGCATCAACGATAAAATCAAAGAATTTTTCATTTTTAATTGAATCATCTACCTTGACGAAAAGAAGCTTTCCAACCGTACCCAAAGTTACCGTTGAAATCTTTCTGCCAAGAAAAGCGGCAGGCTTTTTAATCGCAGGGTTATATTTCACACAAAGCTTCTCGCATAATTTTTCGGGGTTCTTTTCAAGAGCGTTTATACACGATCTGAGCATCTTTTCAAACTGTTCGCGAAGATACTGCTCACCCGTTTTTCCACCCTTATCCCACTCAAACTCAGGAATGGGAATACTCTTAATATCAACCGTACTTTCATCCTTTATCGTAACAAGGCGCATAAATGCAGGACAACCGATAAGTGAACCTGTGCATACATCGACAAACTTATTGCCCTTCTTAGTTCTGACAGCGTTTATACTCTGATTGTGCATATGACCGGTAAAAATCAGGTGCACGCCGTTATCAGCAAGCGTTTCAATCAGCTTTTTACTGCCCTTCTGCCTTGCATCCGGAATAATATTAAGAATAGGCTGACCTGCCAGAACGGGATAATGCTCCATCGCAATCATCATTTTACCGTCCGCCTGAGCCTTATTGGCCTGCGCTTTTATCCAGGAGAGGAACTCTTCAGAATATTCCTTGTTATTTCCTTCAGCCGTATCGTTGCAAATCACAAGAAGCCTCACATCATCAGAAAGCTCTGCAACATAGGACATATGCTCACGGTCAAATTCAATCGCCTGATCATAGCCGAACTCGCGATAATAATCATACAGCTCTTCAAAAGCTGTTCCTTCAACGGCAATTCTTCCCGTTTCATTGTAGCCAAAAGGATTTTTATTCGAATCATGTCCAGCTGTAACAACAAAAATTTTCTTTCCTGTTTTCTCTTTGAAATCGTGAAGCAGGGCAGAAAACGCCTTGTGGCTTTCTTTCTCTCCGTTAAAAGTGAGATCACCTGCAATGAGAATAATATCCGCCTCATCGCTCTTTTCAAGATAGGCAAATGCCGCTTCATTAATGCTTTGAGTCTCCGCAAAGCATTTCTGCTCATAGTCCATAAAGCGCTCATAATCTTCACCGTAAGCGCCAATAGAGTTTTTGAAATAATGGGTATCGGTTACAAGGAAAAACTTAAGCTCTTTCATGCAAAACCTTCTTTCGACTATTTTCTAATCTAATATACTAAAAGTTTACCATAATAATTTATATTTGTAAACCAAACTCGGTATCAAAAACCAAAACATTCTGCATATATATAGACACGGACGGTGATTTTATGATTATTGAAGCTGTATTAAACTCTTTATCCAATCTGTTGTTTTTTGCCCTGCACCTTTCGAGCGCAAGCTCGTTCCCTCCCCCTCTTTCCGAAAAGGAGGAAAGAGAGTTTCTTATCGCTTACCGTAACGGTGACCTGAACGCAAAAAACGAACTGATTGAGCACAATCTGCGCCTTGTTGCGCACATTATAAAAAAATACTATTCAAACTCAGCTCAACAGGATGACCTGATCTCAATCGGAACAATAGGGCTCATTAAAGCAATCAACACCTTTGATGTTGATAAAGGAACAAGACTCGCTACCTATGCCGCGAGATGTGTTGAAAATGAAATCCTTATGTATTTCCGCTCGCAGAAAAAAACTGCGCAGGATATTTCCGTCAACGAACCCATAGACACTGACAGCGAGGGAAATCCCCTGACGCTTATGGATATCATAGCGACAGAGGATGAAATCATTGACGATATTTACAAAATGACGATGATCAAGAAGCTCCGCTCGGAAATCAAGAAAATCACAAATCCTCGCGAAAGAACGATTATAATTCTCCGCTACGGGCTTGACGGAAACAAACCGATGACTCAGCTTGAAATTTCAAAAAGATTGAATATTTCCAGGTCGTATGTTTCAAGGATTGAGAAAAAGGTTCTGACAAGGTTAAGAAAAGCTCTTGAAAGCTGAAAGGAGCCGTCAAAGACAGCCCCTTTTAATTATCACTTTGTTTTTTTCTTTCTTTCCTTAATCACAAGCTTATCAAATGCCGCAAGCAAACCGGGAAGAATGAAGAGGATAAGAAGTATCGCCGAAAGGCAACCGATTGATACTGTTTGGCAAATCTGCGCAATTGTCGGGTCAATCGGAGCAAAACCGAGGACGCCCGTAACAAATACCATAATCAGGCCGGATGTAAATATCGTATGCGTTGAGCCTTCAAAGGCAGCATTCAGCGCTTCTTTTATGCCCATAGTCTTTCTGCAATCGCGGTAATAGTTCGTATACAATATACCGTAGTCAATCGTTGCACCCATAAGAACACATTCAACAACCAACAACGCAAGGTAGTACATATCGTATCCGCGGACACCGCTTGCAAAGACTGTTATATAAACACCCGTCTGAACAAGAAGAACCAACATCAGAGGAATTATAAATTTCCTGAATGTAATTGCAACGACCGTAAAAATAGCTAACGCTGTGAGCAGAGTTATCATAAGAAGCTCTGTATCAAACGTCTGCTGCATTTCATAGCTCATCGGTGAATTACCGATAACATAATAATCGTGTTCAAGGGCGGCATCGCAATCCTTGAAGAGTTTTTCCATAAATGCAGTTGTCTCTTCGTCTTCGAGAGCAAGCGTTGTATCAATCATCATAAGCGAATGATTTTTACCTACCATTTGCGAAACTCCGTCTTCAAGCTGACCTTTAGCGCCGAGAATCTGCTTTTTCATCGGCTCGTCAATCATTGCCGAGAAACGCTCATCGTTGAGCATATTATTGTAAAGATGGTCAAACAGCTCTTCAACGGTAAGCCTCCATTCAGGGTCACTTTCGTTGACGGCAGAATAGTAGAGATACATAAGACTAACCGTATTTTCATCAAGCTCTGCCGAAAGTCCGCCAAGCATAGCTGCAAACTCTTTTGCCGTAAAAGCTTTCGATTCAATTACCGCATCGATTATATCGTCAGCCGTAACGATGAGCCCCGTCATTTCCGCATCAAGGAAAGCCGAATAGGTCTCATCTGAGACGATATCCTCTGAAATAAATCCTACAAAATCCTTCATCGAAAGCTTCCATTTGCTTGTATCGCCTTTTTCGGCTTTTCGAAGCATAAAGAGCTGCCTTAACATATAGGGTTGGATTCCGACTGCGTTTGCCAACTCGTTTGAAGTAAACGCCTTTCCGCTTACAGCTCCGTTGACCAGGACCTCACCCATATCAATAAGCGCAAGATTCTCTTCGCCCATAAGCGGTGTGAAAGTTTCTTTATTATCAACGATGAAATTAATTACATCATAGATCGAAAGCTTCTTGTTCAATCCGTTTACATCAAAATCATATACTGCGTAGAGAATCTTTATAAGTTCAGGTTCCATTGAGAGATTCTCAGCCATCTTCGTATAGCTGACGCTTTCACCCGATACAACTGAATCGATGAGCTTCTGCATCATAACAACCTTAGACTGAAGGTCAGCGTCTATCGCAGAGGAAAGCAACGGACTTGAAACGAAATTATCTGCAATATAATCGATAAACTCTTCCAGAGACATCGTGTTGTTTCTTACAATGCCGAACTTAAGTCTGAAAACAGTTTCAACGAGAGTCTTTTCAACACCAAGCATCGAAGAGATTTCTTCTGCTGTATGCTGTTTCTGCACAGCTTCCTTAGTTGCAAAATGAACAAGCAAACCTGCCTGAGCTGCCATTTCCGGGTCAATCTGAGACGAAAGCATTGGATTTGATATAATCTCATCCGTAAGGTAATTTATAAACTGAGTTGCCGTCATTGATGACGGAATGTATGAATCCTGCCCTGCGTAGTAATAAGCATAAAGAAGCTTCGCCTGCTGAGCGTCAATTCCCAATTTTGAAGCAAGTGCATCTGCTGTTATATCAGCCTTAACCTTGTTTTTATCGCTGAATTCCGAAAGAAGGCTCAGCTTATCTTTCATATCCTTATCAATGAAGGAAGAAAACATTTTATCTTTTGAAACGGTGTTAACAACAAAATCCGCAAACTGAGCGACAGTCATCGTACCTGCGTTTTCATTAGTATTCGAAGCATAATAAAGCGACATAACCTGCTTTATAAGCTTCTCTTCAATGCCGAAGAGATCTGCAATTTCCTTCGGACTCATAGGTGCCGTAAGAGCATCCTTATCCGCAAATTTACCAAGTGCGCCGGCCTTTTCCTTCATCGAATCATCAATAAAGGATGAGAACATTTCATTAGTCATCACATTCTGAGATACAAATTTCAGAACATCGCCAACAGCAAGAGGCTTATCTTCTCCCTCTGCAAAACGGTCGTAATACAAAACCGAAAGGATGGACGGGTCAAGACCCATATCAGCGCCGAGAGAGTCAATCATAGCGACCATCTCGTTCGTTGTGAAAGCCTTGCCGAGTGTTGTTGAATAGCCCAGAACACTGTTTACCTTTTCGTTTTCCGTAAGAGCATTTGCAATAGGTGCAATCTTCTCTTCATCCTCGTTATTATAAAGCATAACGATCGGATTGGAGGTCGGGAAAATTTCTGAAATTTCATCTTCCTTGCCGATAGTATAGGTTATCGGAGTAATATTCTGAAGAAAATATGTACTTATAAAAAGAAGAACAAATACTACAGCAATAATTTTTCTGCCCTTATAGCTGAAGCCTGCAACCTTGCCCATAGGAACATGGAGCTCTTTTTTCGCTGTTTTTTCAATGACCTTATCAAAAATAAGGATAAGAACAGGAAGAACCGTGAAAACCGAAAGCATACCAAGAAGAACGCCCTTTGAAAGAACAAGACCAAGGTCCATTCCTATAGTAAAGCTCATAAAGACAAGCATAAGAAGACCGATAACGGTTGTCATTCCGCTTGAAGCAACCGAAGAAAATGAATTTCTGAGTGCATTTTTCATCGCATCATATTTATCTGCGGCAGTTTTCTTTTCCTGGCGGTAACGGTTCATCAGGATTATCGAATAATCCATCGAAAGAACAACCTGAAGAATAGCGGCGACAGAATATGTCATCTGCGAAACGCTTTCAAACATAATGTTACTGCCCATATTTATTCCGACAGCAACACCTATCGTTGCGAGAAAGAGTACGGGTTCAAACCAGGACGAACACATTATAAAGAGTACGAGCATCAGCAGAGAAAAGGCTACAATGATAACCCACAAAGGCAAAGTCGCGCCCATTGCATCGTCATTCTGATACACAACCTCGTAACCGTCAAAGCCCCAGTTTATCTCTTCTTCAATCGCAATTTCTTCGGGGGTGTTGTATGCGTAAGATGTGCTGACCGTATATAAAGTATAGCCGTCCTTATCGTGAATATCAGGGTTGTAGGTTACACTGTCAACATTTTCAATTTCCGAAAGCTGAAGCTTGATATTGGTTTTTTCAACATCAGTCAGATCCTTGAACATTACCCTTATCGTGCTCGGCATCGACATTCCCGGAAACTCTTCGCCGAGGACGGTCATTCCCTGCTTCATCGAAGAGTCATCGGGAAGATACTTCGTCATATCCGTATTAACATTAACACCCGGTATCATGCAAACGCACGCAATACACAGCGCCAGCATAACACCAAGCACGATATATCTTTTATTGACGATGAAATCGGCTATTTTTTTCACGCCACATTCCCCCATATTTACTGAATACATACATTATAATTTCTATGTAAATAAATGTCAATATTTATAGACACTTTTTGCGAAAGTGATGCTAAAAATTAACATTTCTTTAACACTTCGTTTCATATAATCAGGCGATAAAGCAAAAAAATACCGAAGCACGAGGCTTCGGTATCTGTTTCTTATTCAAGAGAAAGTATTATTCACCCTTCTTTTTGATGATGTCGTTAAGAATTACATAGAAATCTTCATCATCAACTGCGCCCTTCTGAGGAGCTTTAGCAGCGCTTGTTACAACAGGAGGCTCGATGGGAGCCGGAGCTGATGTACGGATAGGAGCTGCAGGAGCAGTTGCTGCCTTAAATGCAGGGATTGAGCCGAAATCTGCATCTGAGCCGCTTTCAAAACCTGTAGCAACAACAGTGATAATGATTTCGTCCTCGAGCTTTGAATCGAAAGCAACACCCCAAGTGATGTTTGCATCCGGATGAGCCTTATCTGTAATAGATTCACAAGCTGTTTCAATCTCTTCAAGACCGATATCGGGTGAAGAAGTGATGCTGATGATAACACCCTTAGCACCTGCGATTGATGTTTCAAGAAGCGGGCTTGATGTAGCCATTTCAGCAGCCTGAAGGCTCTTATCCTTACCCTTAGCAGTACCAACACCCATATGAGCATAGCCTGCATCTCTCATTACGCTGCAAACATCAGCAAAGTCAAGGTTAACAAAACCGGGAACCTTGATAAGCTCTGAAATGCTCTTAACACCCTGAGAAAGAACCTCGTCAGCTACGAGGAAAGCTTCTGAGAGAGTCTTGCAACGGTCGCTGAGGAGCTTAAGACGGTCGTTAGGAATAACGATAAGGCTGTCTACATGCTCTGAAAGACGAGCGATACCCTGCTCAGCAAGAGTGCTTCTCTTCTTACCTTCAAACTTAAAGGGCTTTGTAACAACGCCAACAGTAAGAACGCCCATTTCCTTTGCAATCTGAGCGATTACGGGAGCAGCACCTGTACCTGTTCCGCCGCCCATACCTGCGGTAATAAACACCATATCTGTTCCCTTAAGAACAGCTGAGATTTCTTCTTTGCTTTCTTCAGCAGCCTTTTCGCCAACCTCGGGACGGCCGCCTGCACCCTGACCGCGAGTTGACTTTTCACCGATCTGGATTCTGTGAGTAGCCTGTGAATTAACAAGAACCTGCTTGTCTGTGTTTATAACGATAAACTCTGCACCCTGCATACCCTGTGCAATCATAGTGTTAACAGCGTTGCCGCCGCCACCACCGACACCGATAACCTTTATCTGAACGGTGCTTTCAAAATCGTTATCAATTTCAAATGCCATTTTAAAGACCTCCGTTTTTAAAATCTATTACGCTAGTGTTACACACCAAGTATAATAACATACTTTATACAAGATTTCAAGCAAATTTATTATAAAAGGTTAATTTTTTTGCAAACTTTAATACCGATTCGGAATTAAATTTTCAATTATTCCTCTGTCGCTTCTTCATCTTCGGCATCAGGCTCAGACTCGTCTGAATCTGCATCACTTTCGGTGCTTTCTTCTCCGTCTACTTCACCCGTTGAAGCTGTTTCCCTTTCTTCAGGATTGATTATCTGAGTTGTTGAATCATCGTTCTCATCCGTATTGTCAAGAGATTCAACAGGATTGACAAATGCTTTTTTAGGTATAGTAAGATTGATTTCTGCAATAAGACTTGGGTCATCCTCATTCTCTTTGCCTATTACCTCCGCCGCACTCTTGATTTTCTCATCAAGCTTTTCAGAAGAGCCGAGAAGAAGTCTTAATCTGCCCTGATAAACAAGCTTTAGCGAGCTTCTTTGAGAAATGTCCATTTCCGTTATATGTCCGCGTAAGCCTGACGCAATCAGACACTCCATAATTTCGTCATAAAGCGCTTTTTCGTTCGCATCGTTAATCGACAGCGTTTCGCCGACAGTGGCAGTTATGCTGCCTTTTAATTTAAGATGCATCAGCTTGGTGTTTTGCGGAAGAGTCTTAACAATCTCAAGAATTTTTCCTTCAGGGTTTGCGAGCACAAAGCCCTGAGGTGTTTTAACGGCTATTGCCGCTGTGGTGTAAGTTATATTGATCGTAACCTTGCCCGTAATAGTTTTTGTTATAGCCGCATCAGCAACATACGGCAAGCCTTTTTCTATTCTTTCTTCTACCTTTTTAAAGCTCGTTCGAACCATATTATCGCCTAAATCAAGACCCGATGCCATAATGATTTCCTCATCGGTATACTTTTTACCCGTACTTTCGACCGTTATCGAGCTGACATTAAAAAGAACGGTCATACTAAGCACCAAACAAACAGCAATTACTGCAACCGCAATTCCCGCATACATAGCTATTTTTCTGTTTTTCTTGACTTCCTTCAGCCTTTTTTCGTATCGTTCTCTTGCTTCAGGTCGGAGTCGTTCAATCTGTTCAGGTGAAAGCTCTTTCATATATTTTCCTTCCTTTTTATAACCGCTCCAAGCGCCGAAAGATTTTCGGCAAGTGAGTCGTAGCCTCTGTCTATATAACAAATTTTATCAACCGTTGTTACACCTTCAGCGCAAAGACCTGCAACAACAAGAGCTGCTCCTGCACGAAGATCCGTTGAACGGACAAACGCTCCCTGAAGACAGTCAACTCCGTTAACAACGGCAATTCTTTCCTGCACTCTGATATCCGCGCCCATTCGCTTTAATTCACAGATGTGTCTGAAACGGTTTTCAAAAATATTTTCACTGATAATTGTTATTCCGTCGCAAACAGAGGCAACCGCCATTATGATAGCCTGACAATCCGTAGGAAAACCCGGGTAAGGCATAGTCCGAATTCTGTCAAACGCTTTTAGTTTATGAGGTGCCGTTATCCTTAGCTTTGAACCTGATGCTTCAATCTTGCACCCTGCCTGCTCAAGGACGGATATAACGGGAACGAGATGCGATGATATAACCTCTTCAATTATAATCGTTGAACCAGTAACTGCGGCAGCCGCCATATATGTGCCTGCAACGATTCTGTCCGGCATTATTGCGTACTGTGAAGAATAAAGACGCTCAACGCCCTCAACAACAACCGTACTCTCCCCTGCTCCTGAGATTCTTGCCCCGCAGGAATTGAGAAACATTGCAAGATCGACAATTTCAGGCTCACGCGCGGCATTTATTATCGTAGTAATTCCGTTAGCCTTAACGCTTGCAAGAATAATATTTTCCGTTGCACCTACACTCGGGAATGGCAAAACCACCTTTCCGCCTCTCAGCTTTCTGCAACGGCAACGAAGCTCACCGTGTTTTTCGCATATATCAACACCAAGCTTGCGTAACGCCATAAGATGGATATCAATCGGTCTCAGACCAATATCGCATCCACCGGGAGCTGACATAACCGCCTCTCCCGTTGCGCTGAGCAATGCACCCAGAAAAATAATTGACGAGCGCATTTCACGCATCAGCACATCGCTGATTTTCTTTTTACTGAGCTTAGAAGAGTCAACGGCAATCATATTATTACCTCTGTGCACTTCACAGCCCAATGATTCAAGAATTTTAACTGTTGAGCAAATGTCACTTAAATCGGGACAATTATGTATTATACAAGGTCTGCCGACAGCGACCGTCGCCGCAAGAATCGGCAAAGCGCTGTTTTTCGCACCCTGAACTCTTACACTTCCGCCAAGCTTGTTGCATCCTTCAATTATATACTGCCCCATACAATCCACCCTTTCGGAAATATCATTCTGATTTCAGTTTATGATACTAACGAAAAAGTGTTAATTCACTGACTTATCTTACTATTTCACAAATGCAGGAAACGATTCTTTCGGTTGCATCGTATATAGCCATTTTTTTAGCATTTTCGCCAAGCGTTATAAGCCTTGATTTATCATTTAGTAAAGCATCAATTTCTTTTATAAGTCTTTCGCCCGTGAAATCCTTTTCTTCAATAAGGATTGCGGCATCATTCTTTACAAGCTCCATAGCGTTATAATACTGATGGTTTTCAGCGGCATACGGATAAGGAACAAGAATTGAAGGCTTGCCCATTACCTGAATTTCACTCAGAGAGCTCGCACCTGCCCTGCAGATAACAAGGTCTGCCGCCGCCATACAGCGGTGCATATCATTTATATATTCACGAAGCATAATATGCTTATTTTCACTAAGGCTGATTCCTTTTTCTTTTTCTATAACATCAAACATTCCTACGCCCTCCTTGCCTGTAGCGTGGAGAAAATAGCAATCCTTGCGTTCATATCGTTCTTCAATAAGCTGAGTTACCGCATTATTGATAACTCTTGCGCCGAGGCTTCCGCCCATTGAAAGAATAACGGGTCTTTCATCAACACCGAGCTCTGCACGGGAAAACTCTCTGTTTGCAGAAATCAGCTCACCTCTTACCGGAAGTCCCGTTACAACACACGGATTTTTCGGTTGCATATATTTCTCAGCTTCAGGCGCCGTAAGCATAACCTTATCAACAACCTTTGCAAGAGCCTTATTCGTCACGCCCGGGAAAGCGTTCTGCTCGTGAATTGCCGTCGGTATACCAAGCTTATTTGCCTTACGAAGAACAGGACCGCCGACATATCCGCCAAAACCAAGAACAACATCGGGATTGAATTCCTTGATTATTTTCTCCGCCTGAGACGATGATTTCACAAGCTTTATCAGCGTACTTATATTCTGCTTGATACCGCTCGGAGTAAGATCACGGCTGAAGCCCTGAATGTCTATTGTTTTAAATTTATAACCTGCCGCCGGAACAAGCTGAGCTTCCATTTTTACCGCAGTGCCTACAAAAAGAATATCAGCTTCCGGATATTTCTCTCTTATAAATCCTGCAACGGCAAGCGCAGGGTTAATGTGGCCTCCCGTACCGCCTGTTGCAATAAGTATTCTTTTATTATTTAACATCAGAATCACCTCTAAGCTTTTTTACGCCTCTTTCACCGGTTCTTGAAACGCCGAGAACGAGTCCCATTTCCGCCATAAGAATCAGAAGGGCTGTTCCGCCGTAGCTGAAGAACGGAAGCGAAATGCCCGTATTGGGAATCATATCCGTTACAACGAGGATATTGAGAATAGATTGAATACCAACCTGAAGGGAAATGCCGAGAACAAGCAGACGCTCGTACATACTCTTTGTTCTTGCCGCGATAACAAAGCCTCTCGCTACAAGAGCAAGGAACATAAGAATAATTATCATACTGCGGAAGAACCCAAGCTCCTCACCCACGATAGCAAAAATGAAATCATTATGAGGCTCGGGGATATAAAGGAATTTCTGCCTTGAATTGCCCAGACCAAGTCCGAAAAGTCCGCCTGAACCCAGAGCATATAACGACTGGTTGGTCTGCCACCTTGTGTCTGTGTCCGTATAATCCTTTTCAAAAAAGCTCGTTATTCTTTCAAGCTGGTACGGACTTAAAATCTGCTCACGGAAAAGAACAAAAAACACGATCAGTGCAACTCCTGCTATTCCGCCGAGAATAAACCATCTGCGATCTATACCGCTGAGGAAAAGTATACCTATACCCATAGCAAAAATCATCAGGAAGCAGGAAAGATGACTTTCAGCAAAAACAAGAATACTGACAACTGCAACTACTCCGAAATAAATCAGCGGCGCAAACATATTTCTGTCAAGCATCTTTTTACCCTTTTCAAGTCCCCATGAAAGACCAATTATCATTGCAAGCTTTCCTACATCGGACGGCTGAAATGTAATACCGAGCCCCGGAATTTTCATCCAACGCTTGATATCCGGATTTTCGGGAACGGGAACATAATAAAACAAAACCGCAACAAGCAAAACAAAACCTATTACACTGATAAGAATCGAAAACTTCTTGATAAACTGCGGATTGATTTTTGAAATTATAAACATCAGTATTATGCCGCCGATTGCAAATCCGCCTTGCTTTTTGATGTAAAAATAAGGGTCATCATCATAGAAGCGACCCCAGACATAGCTTGCTGATGCCATCATTATAAGACCTGTTGTAAGAAGGGCAATAATAAGGAAAAGATAGATTAAGTCAAAGCCACCGTCAACAAAAACCTTTTCGCCGCCAATGGTAAGATTTGAGAGTAAGCCGGGTCGTTTATTCGCTTTTTTATGCTCGTTATCAGCTTTGCTTTTAAGAACATCCGTTGACATTAAGCATCTTCTCCTTTCATAAATAGTTTAACAATTTATACTCTGAATGTGCCGTAATACATTACAACTACACCTATTATACCCGCAATAAGATTAACTGCGCAGAAAACTGCATCAATTTTCTTTTCGCTCCATCCGCACATTTCAAAATGATGGTGAATGGGAGCCATTTTGAAAATTCTCTTTCCGTGAGTGATTTTATAGTAGCCTATCTGAATAACATCTGAAAGAGCCTCGATAACATAAATAAATCCTGTCAGCAGAAGGATAACCGGGCAGTCCATTGCATACGCAATTGCCACTACCATACCACCCAAAAACATTGAACCGGTATCTCCCATAAACACCTTTGCCGGGAACTTATTCCAGAGGAAGAAGCCTATACAGCCGCCGAGAAGAGCCGCCGCAAGGATACCGACGCCGAAGAATTTATTGAGCATCGCAATCGCAATAAACGAAACAGCCGCGGTTGCCGTTACGCTTGAACAAAGACCGTCTATACCGTCCGTAAAGTTAACTGCATTGATTGCACCGTAAATAACGCAAACGCCAAGAATCCAGAAGAAAAACCCAAGCTTGATATTACCAAAAAACGGAACTATCATATACGGGTCTTTGCCCATTGCAAGATAAAGACTCGTAAGATACCCTGCGCAAATAGCAAGCTGTGCGATTGATTTCTGAATAATCGAAAGTCCGAGATTACGCTTTTTAACCACTTTTATGTAGTCATCAGCAAACCCGACAAGACCGAACATCAAAGCCATAATAATACCTGCCCAGAGCTTTGTATTCATATCACCCGTAAGACCGAGCTTGTTTCCGGTTATGTAATTAATCACGAGAACTAAAGCTGCCGAGAAGAAGATACCTATGATAAACATTATTCCGCCCATCGTAGGTGTACCCTGCTTGCTCTTATGCCACTTTGGGCCTTCTTCGAGGATAGTCTGTCCGAATTTAAGCTTTCTGAGCCACGGAATAATTCCGTATCCAAGCAAACCCGTTATACCCAAGGATAAAACTCCGCTGATTATCATAGCAAGTATAGTATTCATTTTCGTCACGCGCGCTTTTACTGCGCTACCCCTTTCATTAAACTCCGTTTAGTTCAGTTCATTCTTTCATAAAGGCTGTTTATTACATCTTCGAGTGCCATACCTCGGCTTGCTTTAAAGAGAATAGCATCACCCTCTTCAAGGATTTCAAAAAGTGCATTTGCAAGCTCAGTCTTATCAAGAAAGCTTTTAACAACGGGAACACCGCACTCCTCTGCCTTTGCAGCCGTCTCCTGAGACCTTTCACCGTAGGTCATAAGAATATCAATTTTATTCTTTGCCGCCAGCCTGCCTGCATTTTTATGAGCATCAGAGCTTATCGAGCCAAGCTCAAGCATATCACCAAGAACAGCGATTTTTCTTTTTGCCTGAACAGTTGAAAGCATTTTGAGAGCCGCCTGCTGAGAATCGGGACTTGCATTGTAGCAATCCTCAATGAAACGAATTCCGTTAACTACCTTTACTCTCTGCCTCATTCCCGACGGTTCATACTTTTTGAGTCCGTCTGCCGCCTGCTGAGGTGTTACACCGAGCTGAAGTCCCGTACCGAATGCCGCAAGAGCATTGTAAACATTATGAATTCCTATCGTTGGAATTGTAACATTCTGAATCTTATCGCCATCATATATAATATTAAAGTTCGTTTCATCATCCTGCTGAACAATATCCGTTGCTCTGAAATCGCAGAATTTATCATTTATTCCGTAGTAGAATACGGGATGATTTTCAATTTTAGCACTCGCAAGATAAGGATCGTCACCGTTTAACATTATCGGTGCACCTTCGCGAAGACCGTCAAGAATTTCAAGCTTAGCCGCGCAGATATTCTCACGGGAGCCGAGATTTTCCATATGCGAAACGCCTATATTGCTGATTATCGCAATTGTCGGCTCTGCCGTCTTTGACAAGACAGAAATCTCGCCCTTATTACTCATACCCATTTCAATAACAGCCGCCTGAGTATCCTCTTCAAGACGCATAAGCGTTCTCGGAAGCCCTATATCATTATTAAGGTTACCCTCTGTTTTGATTGCATTGTATTTTTCGCTCAGAACCGCCCAGGTCATTTCCTTCGTTGTCGTTTTACCGACGCTTCCCGTAAGACCGACAACGGGGATATTAAAGGTTGAACGGAACCAATTTGCAAGACGAAGAAGAGCAAGCCTTGTATCATCAACTCTTATAAACAGCCCGTCACAGTCAACATCGTGGTGAATCATAGCAGCGGTTGCTCCGTTTTCAAGAGCACCTGCGGTGAAATTATGACCGTCGAAATTTTCGCCGTGAATAGCTATATAGAGCAAGCCTTCCTCACAAAGTCTGCTATCTATACATATTCCTCTGATTTCAGCTTCACCCGTCGCAACACCTCCAACGGCTGCGGCGATCTCACTTAACATTAACTTTTTCATTTTCAAAACCTCGCCTTGTCTTCCAATAATTTTCTGATTATTTCTCTTTCGTTGAAATATATTTTCTGATTGCCTATTATCTGATATTTTTCGTGACCCTTACCCGCAATCAGTACGGTATCTCCTTTTACGGCTGAATAAAGTGCTGATTTAATAGCAAGCTTACGGTCAGTTATTCTGTAATAATTTTTTGTATTTATTCCTGAAAGTATGTCATTGATAATCATTTCGGGATTCTCCGTCCTCGGGTTATCCGAAGTAATAAAGACAAAATCGGAATTTTCACAAGCGATTTTTCCCATCATCGGCCGCTTATCTTTATCTCTGTCACCGCCGCACCCGAAGACGGTTATCAACCTGCCATCATAAATTTCCTTAAGAGTTTTCGCGGCATTCTCAAGCGAAGCCGGCGTATGTGCATAGTCAATAATGATATTAATGCCGAATGAATTGTCTATTTTTTCCATTCTACCCGATATGCCCTCAAATCGCTCCGCCTCGCGAATTGCCTTAGGAATATCAACTCCGAGGACACTCGCCGCAGAAACAGCCGCAAGTGAATTGCTGACCGAGAAAATTCCCATTCCCGGAAAAGCTACGCGATAAGCTTTGCCCTTATAAGAAAGGCTGTAATCAACTCCATCCGCCGAAAGACATATTTTTTCAGCTCTGAAATCAGCATTCTCATCCGTTCCGTATGTATATGTCTTACCCGCGGAGCTTCTGAGCATAAGAGGTGCATATTCATCGTCCGAGTTAATCACTGAAACCTTGCTCATCTCAAAAAGCTTTGATTTCGCTCTTGCATAATTCTGCATCGTTTTATGATAATCAAGATGTTCGGGAGAAAGATTGGTAAAAACAGCACAATCGAAGTTTATTCCGTAAACTCTCTCCTGCTCGAGTGCCTGAGACGAAACCTCCATAACGCAGGCATCGCAACCGGCAATATTCATCAGCATCAGGTATCTGTGAAGATCAACGGGATCCGGCGTTGTCAGGTCTGCAGGGTACCTTTCCTTGCCTATTGTGACATTGACCGTACCTATAAGTCCCGTCTTAAGTCCTGAGCTTTCAAGGATTTTTTTGATAATGTACGAGGTAGTCGTTTTACCGTTCGTTCCCGTTACAGCTATCATCCTCAGCTTTTTATGTGCCTTGGAATAAAATGCCGAACATATTTGAGCATATGCTTTCCTTGAATCTTCAACAATTATTGAATTTTTAATTCCTATGTCACGCTCGCATATCACTGCGACGGCACCTCTGTCCATTGCCTTCTGCGCAAAATCGTGACCGTCGAACGAGTTCCCTTTTATGCAGACGAACAGACCTTGCCGCCTTACTTTAGAGGAATTATCCGTGACATTTGTGATTTCCGGGTCAAATGTGTAAACACTTTTCGTTTCAACATCCTGCAACAAAGCCTTAAGCTTCATTCAAAACGCCTCCAAAAATATTCTGTTTACACGTCCTTTATTTTAATGGTCAGAGACTCCCGAGGTCGTTCGGAAATAAACCGTCAGCGTTGAGCCGCACTCTATTTCTTTGCCCTTCGGCACGCTCTGCCTATATGCCGTCAGACCTGATGCTGACAGCGAGTTACCTGAAATTCTTATATTCAAGCCGAGCTTCACGGCTTCATAATTGACTTGCGAAACCGTCATTCCCGTAAAATCAGGAATTATAACATTTGCTTTTTTAACCTCATCATCGGTATAAACGACAACAACGCCGTTTTTGGGTATAACCTGACTGCTTGCAGGCATCTGAGATATTACGGAGTCGCCATTGCCGATAACCTTGATTTTGAGTCCTGCTTCTTTAACCGTCGTTTTCGCATCACTCAATGACATTCCCGTTATATCCGGCACCTTGACATCAAGTCTGTCTTTTTCAGACTCATTGTACTGTCTTTCGACATTGAGATATGTAAGAGTCTTTTCGATAACCTCTGCAGCAACGGGAGCTGCTACAGCACCGCCGCCTGATGGTCCCTGAGGTTCATTTACAACGATTATGATTGAAATTTCAGGGTCATTTGCCGGTGCACAGCCTGCAAAGGATGCAATATACTCACCCGTTGCACCCGTCGGGCCGAGAACATCCGATGTACCCGTTTTACCTGCTACTCTGTATCCTGCAACATAGGAATTTTTAGCAGTACCCTTCGTTGAAACCTGCTCCATCGAAGCTATAAGAAGATCAGAAGTTGACTCTGAAATAACCTGACGCTTGACAACGGGTTCTGTTTCACTGAGCACATTGCCGTTTGCATCAAGCGTTTTAGCTACGATATACGGTTGCATCAGCTTACCGTCGTTTACGCAAGCATTGATTGCATTGAGCACCTGAATCGGAGACGCCTGAAAGGACTGACCGAAAGAGGAGCTGGCAAGGTTAACAAGAGACATATTTTCAAGCGAATGGTAATTTATACCTGCTTTAGGAAGAACCTCAGCTCCGAGGTCGATTCCCGTTTTTTCGGTAAAGCCGAAAGCTTCGAAGTATTTATAGAAGGTTTCAACGCCGAGACGCTGACCGATCGTTATAAAGTACGGATTGCAGGAATTCATAAGACCCTGCGTAAGTGTCTGAGTGCCGTGACCTGAATGATTGTGGCAATAATAATGTCTGTCAAGAATATCGATACTACCCGTACAATTGAAGGTTTCGTCGTATTTTACAACATTCTCTTCAAGGCCTGCCGCCATCGTTATAACCTTGAAAACTGAGCCGGGGTCATAGAGGTCACTGACCGCTCTGTTTCGCCACTGCTGATACATAGCCTGATTGATTGCCTTTTTACGCTCAGTTTCATCCTCAATCAGATTGATGTTTTCAAGCGTGCGTTGGTCATAAATCGTGTAAGGATTGTTTGAATCAAACGAAGCCTGGGTTGACATTGCGAGAATCGCACCGGTTTTAACATCCATAACAATACCCGTACAGGATTTGCATTTACTCGTTTCATAGCACTCTGCAAGAGACTCTTCAAGATAACGCTGTATCGTTTCATCAATCGTAAGAACGAGGCTCGTTCCCTGAGTCGGCTCATAAAGCGTCTGATAGGCAATGCTGTCCAGGATAGAATTGTTTGCCTTTGTTGAAATTAATCGTCCGTCAACACCCGTAAGAATGCTGTTATATTTCGATTCAAGTCCCGAGAGACCGATATTATCGGTACCTATACAACCAAGAATCTGCGATGCAAGCGTCGAATAAGGATAATATCTTTTAACATCATCCTCAATAGCGATAACCCGTGTATAGTAAATCGGATCATCACCTTCAACCCCTGATTCATAAGGAGTTTCAAGGAATTTCAACACCTTATCACGAACATCTTTTTCAACCTTATTTGCAAGAGTGATATTGTTGTATGCTGTTTTTGATGCTTTATCTTCGATAGTTGCGCGGTCAATGCCAAGGATTTCAGACATTTGTGTTATAACAATTTCCTTGGCAGCGTCAGGAAAGTTTTTAAACTCACTTGGATTCATAGTAATTTTCCAAGCAGATGCACTTTGCGCAAGAACAGTCATATTTCTGTCGTAAATAATGCCTCTGTTTGCGGGAACGACCGTGTCGTTGAGCTGTTGCTGTTGAGCCATATGCTTAAACATATCGCTCTGCACAATCTGAGCCTTCGCAAGACCGATAAAAGGGAAAACGAGACCCACTATCAGGAACACAGATAAGGTTCCCCAAATTCTGGATTTGACACCTCTGGTTAAAATCTTACGCGGTTTCATAAACCGTGTTTTATTAATTTTAAGCTGATTTTTCAACGCAGCTACCTTCCCTTCATACGAAAAAGTGAATTTGAAATTATCTCTATAAAATCACTCTAAGGGAGGATATAAATCCTCCCTTTTTATCTTCATATAATGTTATGCTTTTTGTACCTTGTACTATTCATATTCATCATTATCCTACTGAGTCAATTCTGCGCCGCTTTCATCTGATATATCATAATACTCAACCTGATAACTCTCTCTTTTGACCATTCCGAGCTCAGACTCCGCATACTCCTCAATTTTATCAATCGACATCATAGAGTTGTATTTCATCTTAAGCGCAATATTCTCACTTTCCGCAACATTAAGCTCATTCTGCTTTACTGCAAGATCAAGCTGATAATTTGTTAACTGAACATGGCAAACAATAATCGCGCCGATCACAATAAACATCGCAAGTGCAAAAGCGCAGGCTCTGATAGCCATTTTTGTGCTTTCGCGAGCTTCACGAGCAACCTGAACTCTGCTGACAGGCTTTGTTTCAAGGAGCTTCGGCTTCTGTATTCTCTTTTTGGGGATTTCCTGCGGTACATACGCATTCTTCTGCACATCAAACAAATCAAGGTCAAGTGCAACCGCTATTGTTTCATTGTTTGGCATAGCCGTAATCTCCTTTCTTTTTAACTGTTATCCTCATTCAAAGCTTTTCAACTGCACGAAGACGCGCACTGTGCGCTCTGAAATTTTCATCAACTTCATTTACTGACGGAGCTTTCGATTTAAACGGAAGCGTTCCCCGCGGTGTTTTACCGCACACACAGACCGGAAACTGCGGTGGGCAGGTACAGCCTTCACAGAAGGAATTGAAACGCTTTTTAACCATTCTGTCCTCAAGCGAATGGAAGGTTATTATCGCGAGTCTGCCCGAAGGATTCAACACTTCAAACATATCATCTAAGGCTTTTTCAAGCTTTTCAAGCTCCTGATTTACTTCAATTCTCAACGCCTGGAAGGTTTTTCTTGCCGGATGTCCGTCTCGTTTTGCCTTCATCGGCATCGAAGCTTTTATGATATCCACCAGCTCAAAAGTGGTTTCTATCGGTTTAATTTCTCTTGATTTTACAATATTTCGGGCGATTGACGGAGCAAATTTTTCTTCTCCGTAGGTATATATAATGCGTCGCAGCTCCGATTCAGGAGCGTTGTTTACTATATCTGCGGCGCTGACACCCGACATCGACATTCTCATATCAAGCGGCGCATCTTTATGAAAAGAAAACCCTCTGGCATCGGTGTCGAGCTGATGGGAACTAACGCCCAAATCCGCCATCACACCATCGACACCAATGATGCCAAGGTTGTTGAGAACTGATTTGATATTGACAAAATTGTCATGAACAACAACCACATTCGGGTTGCCTTCAAATCTCTTTTTAAGAACTTCAATTGCTTCAGGGTCCTGATCGATAGAAATAAGCTTTCCTGTTGTCAGCTTTTCGGCAACTGCAGAGCTGTGTCCGCCGCCGCCTGCCGTACAATCGACATAAATACCGTCAGGTCTGATGTTAAGAGCATCGACAGTTTCATAAAATAAAACGGGAATATGCTTGAAATCCTGCATCAGAACGGCAATACAACATCAACAACCTTATCCTTAGCAAGCTGTTGCTCGTATTCTTCCTTATCCCAGATTTCAGCACGAGGGCCGATTCCTATAGTTACGATTTCCTTTTTGAGGTTTGCTGCTTCAACAAACTTTGCAGGCAAAACGAATCTGCCCTGCGCATCGAGGTCGTAAACCTTAGAATTTATCGAGAAATGTCTCTGAAGATCCGTCCTGTCAACCCCGTCATCAACATAGGCGATCTTGTAAACCATATCATCCCATTCGGAAGTTACATAAAGTCGCAGACATTTTTCGTTCGGCTTATGGTAAATAGTAAATGACTGACCATAGAGGGCGTCTTTGATTTTAGCAGGCATAATTACACGATTATTCGAGTCAATAGAATGAAAATACTCGCCGTTAAAGTGCATATTCTTTACATCTTGCATCAAATACCCTCCATTTCATATCAGTTTTGGTGCTAAACGCTCCATTTACATCCATATTATAATATCTACACTGATAAAAGTCAATAAAAAATTATAGAAAATTCCAAAAAATTAAGAAAAATTTATATGTAATTTTTACCAAAACATACAGTTCAGCATTTCTGCTTGCAGATAAAAAATAAGCACTATGCTCCGAAAAGCATAGTGCATTATTTTAACTATTCAATTATCATCAATCAATCGGAAGAAGGTCTGCCATTACAGTATTGGGAGCATCTTCTTTCTTTCTGAGCTGAACCTCAGAATAGCACTTCATACCTGTACCTGACGGAAGAAGCTTACCGATGATAACATTCTCCTTAAGACCCATAAGAGGATCGACCTTACCCTTGATAGCCGCATCCGTAAGAACTCTTGTCGTTTCCTGGAATGATGCTGCTGAAAGGAAGGATTCTGTTGCAAGAGAAGCCTTTGTGATACCCATAAGAGTCGGGATGCAAGTTGCGTAGTTCGGCTCCTTGCCTTCAGCTTCTGCCTGTGCCTTAACCTTATCATTTGCTGAATAGAACTCATGCTTTTCAACAACTGATCCGGGAAGGAAGTTTGTATCGCCTGCGTCGTCAATCTTAACCTTACGCATCATCTGGCGAACGATAACCTCGATATGCTTATCGTTGATATCAACACCCTGAGTACGATATGTTCTCTGAACTTCACGGATAAGATAATCGTGAACAGCTTCTACGCCGCGGATTGCGAGGATGTCGTGCGGATTCGGTGCACCGTCTGTAAGTGCCTGACCCTTAGTAACCTTATCGCCTTCCTTAACGATTTCACGGAAGCCGTACGGAATAAGATAAGCTTTTGACTCGCCGTTTTCACTGTCCGTAATAACGACATGGCGGCTCTTCTTGATTTCTTCAAACGAAACAACACCTGAGATTTCCGAAAGGATTGCAAGTGACTTCGGCTTTCTTGCTTCGAAGAGTTCTTCGATACGCGGAAGACCCTGTGTGATATCGCCTGCGTCCTTAGCACCACCTGTATGGAAAGTTCTCATCGTAAGCTGTGTACCAGGTTCACCGATTGACTGAGCAGCGATGATACCTACAGCCTCACCTACAGTTACAGGTTCACCCGTTGCAAGGTTTGAACCGTAGCACTTGATACATACACCGTGTTCAGCCTTACAAGTAAGAAGTGAGCGGATAACAACTGAAGCTACGGAGCCTTCCTCTGCCTCGCCTGCATCAATCTTAGCCTGATGCTTTGCCTTAGCATGGTCAGCAACGATCTTTGCTTCAACCTCAGTCATCATCTTATCCTTAGTCATAATAACTTCGCCTGTATCTGCATCAACATAGTCATTAAGAAGGAATCGACCTGTGAGACGCTCTGCAAGGTCAACGATTTTTCTGTTGCCATGGAAGATATCGTAAACTTCGATACCCTCGTCACAACCGCAGTCCTCATCGTGAATGATACATTCCTGAGAAACATCAACAAGACGACGAGTAAGATAACCTGAGTCGGCTGTTCGAAGAGCTGTATCGGCAAGACCCTTACGAGCACCACGGGATGAAATAAAGTATTCAAGAATATTAAGACCTTCACGGTAGTTAGCCTTGATGGGTACCTCGATTGTTTTACCGGCTGTATTAGCGATAAGACCACGCATACCGGCAAGCTGACGAAGCTGAGAATCATTACCACGGGCACCGGAATCAAGCATCATATTAATCGGGTTATACTTATCAAAGTTTGCCTTAAGTTCCTTAGCAACCTCCTGAGTGCAAGCTTCCCAAACTTCGATTACTCTGTCTGAACGCTCTGACTCAGTGATAAGACCACGGTCATAGTTTCTGCTGATTTTGTCAATTTTAGCTTCAGCTTCGGCAAGAAGCTCTGCCTTCTTCGGCGGAATCGTTGCGTCGCATACGGCAACCGTAATACCGCTTCGTGTTGAATGTTTGTAACCCTGAGCCTTGATATTATCAAGCATTTCAGCAGCTACAGCCGTACCGTGAACACGGATACATTTATCAATAATCTTGCCAAGGTTACCCTTCTTAACAAGGAATTCAACCTCAAGTCTGAACATACTGTCGATATCTTCAGGATTACGCTCAACAAAGCCGAGGTCCTGAGGAATCGGATTGTTGAAGATAATTTTACCGAGAGTTGTCGGTACAAGTCTTGTATACTCAACACCGTTGATTGTCTTAGTCATACGGACTTTAATTGAAGAATGAAGAGTGATCGTTCCGTCGTCATAAGCCATAGTTGCTTCATCAACGCTGCGGAAGGCTTTACCTTCACCCGGCTCACCCGGCTTTTCAAGAGTAAGATAGTATGAACCAAGAATCATATCCTGCGTCGGAACTGCAACAGGGCGTCCGTCCGAAGGTTTAAGGAGGTTGTTAGCTGCAAGCATAAGGAAACGAGCCTCAGCCTGAGCTTCTGCTGAAAGAGGAACATGAACAGCCATCTGGTCACCGTCGAAGTCAGCGTTGAAAGCTGTACATACGAGCGGATGAAGCTTGATAGCTCTACCCTCTACGAGAACAGGCTCAAATGCCTGAATACCAAGTCTGTGAAGTGTCGGAGCACGGTTGAGCATTACGGGGTGATCCTTGATAACGATTTCAAGTGCGTCCCATACCTCGGGATGTGCTTTTTCAACCATCTTTCTTGCAGACTTAACATTGCCTGCCTTTTCTGTTTCAACAAGGCGTTTCATAACGAACGGCTTGAAGAGTTCAAGTGCCATTTCCTTAGGAAGACCGCACTGATAAAGCTTGAGTTCAGGACCAACAACGATAACCGAACGACCTGAATAGTCAACACGCTTACCGAGAAGGTTCTGACGGAAACGACCCTGCTTACCTTTAAGCATATCTGAAAGCGACTTAAGAGCTCTGTTGCTCGGACCTGTAACGGGGCGTCCGCGACGGCCGTTATCGATAAGAGCATCAACTGCTTCCTGAAGCATTCTCTTCTCGTTACGGACGATGATATCGGGAGCGCCAAGCTCAAGGAGCTTCTTAAGACGGTTGTTACGGTTGATAACGCGGCGATAAAGGTCATTGAGGTCTGATGTTGCGAAACGACCACCATCAAGCTGAACCATCGGTCTGATTTCCGGAGGAATAACCGGAACAACATCAAGAATCATCCATTCAGGCTTGTTGCCTGATGTACGGAATGCTTCGATTACCTCAAGGCGCTTGAGAGCCTTAGCTCTCTTCTGGCCTGATGAGCTGATAAGCTCTTCGCGGAGCTCTTCAGCAAGGCTTTCAAGGTCAACCTCTGCAAGAAGCTCTTTGATTGCCTCTGCACCCATACCTGCTTTGAAATCGTCCTCATATCTTTCACGGTACTCCGTGTAAGCCTTTTCGTCGAGTATCTGCTTTTTCTCAAGCGGTGTATCGCCCGGATCGGTTACGATATATGATGAGAAGTAAAGCACTTTTTCAAGGTTGCGAGGTGTAACGTCAAGAACAAGACCTATTCTTGACGGGATACCCTTAAAATACCAGATGTGAGAAACAGGTGCTGCAAGCTCGATGTGACCCATACGTTCACGACGAACCTTAGCCTTTGTTACCTCAACGCCGCATCGGTCGCAGACGATGCCCTTATGGCGTACTCTCTTGTACTTACCACAGTGACATTCCCAGTCCTTTGTCGGTCCGAATATCCTTTCGCAGAAAAGACCGTCTTTTTCGGGTTTAAGGGTACGATAGTTTATAGTTTCGGGCTTTGTTACTTCGCCGTAAGACCATTCTCTGATCTGATCAGGCGAAGCAAGTCCGATTTTTATTGATTCAAAGGTATTGTTTTCCAAAATAACTGCCCCTTTTCCTTAAATCTATATCAATTCTCTGTGTAACAAACGATGATTATTCGTAATCGTCCTCTGATACCATATCCATATCGAAGTCGTCATAGCTTTCTTCGAACATATCAGCAAACTCGTCATAATCATCTTCGTTTTCAATAGGATTGCCCTCTTCGTCTTCAAGCTCATAGCCTTCAGCACTTTCAGCATCATTTACATGAGAAAATGCCTTATCATCGGAAGGAGCAAAGCCCATATCATCGTCAAAGTTCTGCTTGAGGTCAATCTCCTGCTGATCCTTATCGTATACACGAACATCAAGACCGAGTGACTGAAGCTCTTTAACGAGAACCTTGAAGGATTCGGGAATACCTGACTGCGGAACATTGTTGCCCTTAACAATAGCTTCGTAAGTCTTAACACGACCAACAACATCGTCAGACTTAACAGTAAGAATTTCCTGAAGAGTATAAGCTGCACCGTAAGCTTCAAGTGCCCAAACTTCCATTTCACCGAAACGCTGACCGCCGAACTGAGCTTTACCGCCGAGAGGCTGCTGAGTAACGAGCGAGTACGGACCTGTTGAACGGGCGTGAATCTTATCATCAACGAGGTGCAACAGCTTAAGGTAATACATTATACCTACTGTTACGGGGTTATCGAAGGGCTCACCAGTACGTCCGTCGTACAGAGTCATCTTTCCTGTCTCGGAAAGACCCGCCTGCTTAAGACACTCGGTGATGTCCTCCTCCTTTGCGCCGTCAAATACGGGAGTCATTATCTTCCAGCCGAGGCGCTTAGCGGCGATTCCGAGGTGAACCTCAAGAAC
>JAGAVE010000116.1 GCA_017942105.1 Clostridia bacterium
GCGAGTATCCTGGATAGCCTTGAGAACAGCTTCCTTATCAAGAGACTTGATTGTATGCATATCAAGAACACGAACCTTAAGTCCGTCTGCGTTTTCAAGGAACTTAGCAGCCTGGTAAGCCTGATATACGCAAGAACCGCAAGCGATAACAGTGATGTCTGTACCGGGGTTAACCTCGATAGCCTTACCAACCTCGAACTTATACTCCTTGCCGTAATCCTTACCGTAAAGAACGCGGTCAAAGCCACGGTTGATACGGATGTAGTACGGGCCGAAGTTTTCGTATGCAGCCTGAACAGCCTCAGCTGTCTCAACACCGTCTGCAGGGCAGATGAGTGTGATGTTCGGCATTGAACGGATAACTGCCATGTCGCAGATTGCGTGGTGAGTTGAACCTGCCTGGCCGAAAGATGTACCGGAATGTGTAGCAATAATCTTTGCATTTACATTCTGATAGCAGATATCTGTATGAATCTGGTCAGCAGAACGAAGAGCTGCAAAGATTGAGAATGTTGAAACGAAAGGAACGAGACCTGCCTTTGCCATACCTGCAGCAATACCGAACATATTCTGCTCAGCAATACCTACATTGAAGAAACGGTCGGGGAATTCCTTTCCGAAAACGCCGATTTTTGTAGAACCGCCAAGGTCAGCTGTAAGACCAACGATTTCTTTATGCTCACGGCCGAGCTCAACGAGAGTCTGACCGTAAATTTCAGCGGTAGAAAGCTCAGTAGATTCAAGAGCTGTATATGTAAGTCCACCTGCCATAATTAGATGCCCTCCTTTTCTGCGCGAGCTTTACGCTTCTCATAATAGTTATCAAGGCTCTTCTTAGCGAGCTCATATTTCTCAGCGTCGATAGCACCGTAGTGCCAGTGGTAGTCATCAGCCATAAAGTCGATACCTTCACCCTTAATGGTGTTAGCAACGATCATAACGGGTGCGTCAGGCTCGCCAAGTGCGTAATCGATAGCTTCTGAAAGCTCGTTGAGGTTGTGACCGTCAACTTCAATTACATGGAAGCCGAATGCGCGCCACTTGTCGCAGAAAGGCTCAAGAGGCATAACATCTTCTGTACGGCCGTCGATCATACACTTGTTACGGTCAACGAAAGAGATAACATTTGTTGCCTTGAAAGCATTGATTGCCATAGCTGCTTCCCAGTTTGAACCTTCGTCGCATTCGCCGTCGCCGAGAATACAATATGTCTTGTAATCCTTGCCGAGAACGCGTGCTGCAAGAGCAGTACCGAGAGCGATTGAAAGGCCGTGGCCGAGGGAACCTGTTGAAGCGTCAACACCGATAACCTTATTTGAGTCAAGGTGGATACCCATCTTTGAGTTTGTAAGGTTAAATGTCTTGAGCTGCTCAGGGTCGTTGAATCCCTTGTCAACGAGAACAGGTGCATAAGCAATACCTGAGTGACCCTTTGAAAGGATGAAACGGTCTCTGTCTTCCCAGTTGGGATCGTCAACCTTGATGTTAAGATACTTGTGGTAGAGAATGGTCATCATGTCCATAACGCTCATACCGCCGCCGATGTGACCGCTGCCTGCCCAGAAAGTTGTGTCAAGGCAAAGTCTGCGAAGCTCATGAGCTTTTTTTTCGAGAGCTAACCATTCTGTTTTGGTTAATGCCATAGGTGCTTCCTCCTAAAATTTATTTATGTAATGATTTTAAAAATCAAAATGCCTCGGGATGTTCTTTCTTAACGATTTTGAATGCCTCGTCAGCAACTTCGATTGTGTGCTTGATGTCAGCATCAGATATTGCATAGTTCATAAAGTGGTTGTGATGGCTGGAGAAGAAGATACCTCTCTTAACGCATTCAGCAATCCATGCCTGATGAAGCATCATTGAATCGTCATTAGCTATGCGCATATAGAAGAGTGCGGGCTCACCTGAGCAAACAAGATCGAATCCGTTGTTTGCACCTGCAGCCTTAAGACCGTCAAGGAGCTTAACGCTCTTTTCGCGAAGAACTGCCGGAAGGTCGAGAGCCTTCATCTTGTTGATGTTTGCAATAGCTGCTGCAAACGGAACAGCACTCATCCAGTAAGAGCCGGTGTATGACATACCTGAAACGGCATCTCTGAGGAATTCCTTACCGCAAAGGCAGGAGATGTTCCAACCGTTAGCGATAGCCTTACAGAAGCAGATAAGGTCAGCTTCAAAGCCGTAATATGCGTCGGAACCTGCAAGGTCAAGACGGAAACCGCAGCGAACATCGTCTACGATGAGAACGATGCCCTTCTCTGTGCAGAGCTTGCGGACCTTCTGCCAGTAGCCGTCAGCAGGAGTAACATTGTCGAAATAGTTACCGTGAAGGTAAGGTGTTGAAATGAACGCAGCGATTTCGCCTTCGTTTTCAGCTACGAGTTTCTCAAGAGCTTCGAAGTCGTTCCAGTCAACATAGAGGTTGTTTGCAACATCTTCGGGAAGAACGCCCGGATAGTCGATCTTCTGAACAACAGCAGAAACACCATGATAGAAACCGTTAACGAAGATTATCTTCTTTCTGTGTGTAGCGTTACGAGCAGCCATAATAGCGAGCTGAGTTGTATCGTTACCGTTCTTTGCAAAGAATGCCCAGTCAGCTGTCTTAACGGTGTCAACCATCAATTCAGCAAGCTCAACCATCTTGTAAGAAGGAGAGGTTGTGCAGTTTGCAATCTTAGCCTGCTCCATAGCAGCCTTATCAACATCGGGGTCATTGTAACCGAGGATGTTCGGGCCGTATGCGCACATATAGTCGATGAATTTATTTCCGTCAACATCCCAGAAATATGCGCCCTTAGCCTTCTCAGAGAAGAAAGGCCATGCACTTACGGGAATGAAGTTACCTTCAGCAGGGCCAAGGTGACCGTAAACACCTGAAGGGATTACTTTAGTAGCACGCTGGAAAAGCTCACGGCTTTTGTCGTACTGATTGATTTTAAAGTTAGCCATTATTGTTATCCCCCTTATGCAAGATAAATTGCGACTCTGTCAAGAATACGGTTGAGGTTATCGATCATATTGATCATACCGTGCATAGCAATTGTGCCTTCACCGATCTGAGCAACTGCGTTAACTTTGCCGTCAAAGAGATCGTGAGCAAGCTTCATGCTGCCGAATTCCATAATAGCGCGCGGCTCCTCGGGAGCCTGCTTGATTGTAACAAGGTGACCGTTCTTTGCACGGACTGTTGCGGCGGGGCCGCCCTTGATGGACATCTTGATATCGCCGTCGATGATATGGTCTGCTGAGAACTGACCGATCTTATCGTTGTTACCGATCTGAGAGATAGCAACTGAGATTGTATAGAAGAGAAGAGTAGTGCTGAGGTTGAAGAATTCTTCATCCTGAAGATCCTCTTCGCTCGGACGAAGGTAAGCTGTGAGGATATCTGTCAGCTTAGTGAATGTGTCCAGAAGGAACTTGATGTGGATAAATCCCTTTGAGGGGATGGGAGTAACTGTACCGTCGATCATACCGTTGAATTTCTCGCAGGATGAGAAGGGGAGCTTGATATCGCATTCGCCGATACCCTGTTCCATACGGCACTTGCCGTTTTTGAATGTAAGAGTTGCAGAAGGGCCGTCCTTAACCTCGAAGCCGATGGAGATTGGCTTGCGTTCAGCGAGGAGAGCACTTGCTTTGGGGTCGAGCTCGCACAGATTTTCAAGTGTGCCGAGTATAGCATACATATTTATATATGCTAAAGTTTTTGCATCTGTCAAAGTAATTCCTCCTTGTGCTTTAATGTGCAGATGAAACTTACACGAAGCATATTTGCCATTTTATTGTAACAAAAGCAATCATAAAAGTCAAATATATTCATTGATTTTTTGTGCCAAAAAGCTAAAAAAATTAATAGTTAACCAATAAATTGATTTTATTTTGTACAAAATTAACAATTCTTTAATTTAAATCGTTGAAGCATTGGCGTTTGGCTGATGCAGAATGATTTTTTGGAAAGAGTTTTGTGGCTTGACGATGAATTTATCTTACAAAATGGTTTTTGTTTTCGGTTCTGGTGTCTAACCCTACGAAATTATCTGAATCGCGGTTTGTAGGGCTCGACGCTCTGCGACGAACCGATAATTTATGTTATTTACGGCTTTATCGGGATCTTTATTAGTGTCATCCTGAGCAAAGCGAAGGATCTTGAAAAAGAAAGGATTCTTCACTGCGTTCAGAATGACATAAAATTATGTTTCTGTGCCGCAGACCATTTATTATCCAACTTTCCTCCTTGGACTCCTTTGGCAAAGGAGCTGTCCGTAGGACTGAGGAACGAAAAAAACAAAATCAATCCTCCCGTCACAGCTTACGCTGTGCCTCCTCATTTTCTAAGGAGGTGATTTTTATGCAGTTTAATTATAATAATAGCCGTTTTCAATGGGTAAAATTTATGTTACAAAAACCGACCGTTTTCTTGCATAATATTGACACAAGGAAAAATATGACTTAAAATCTATTCAAAATCAAAGAAAGAGGGATAAAAATGAACTGTCCGAAATGCGGAAATGAATTAAAACCTAATATGAAATTCTGCGCAAAATGCGGAACACCCGTTCAAC
>JAGAVE010000028.1 GCA_017942105.1 Clostridia bacterium
AATCTATCAACACAATTATGTATTTCGGCAATCGCTTCTAATATCGAATAAGCATCTTCTGCAGACATTGCATAAAATTCACGAACCCTCTTTTTGCCGTTGAAATTATCTATTGAACGCAGATCAGGATTAAGCTTATCAATAATTGAATGGATTTTCAAATCTGATAAACGAGAATCTACCTCATAGGTTGCATATACACGGAAAGCAAAAGGTGTACATTCACTATTGTTAAGCTGCTGAAGTCTATTCTCTATGTTGTCCGCATATCCGATTTTTATATAGTCAGGAAAAGACGGATTCTTAAGTATATAAATTACTCCTTTTGTGTTGCCCATATCAGTTTATATCCTTTCGCTTAATTGCAGATAAGTTCATCTTAAGTATAACATAAAAATCTGTTCTCCGCAATGATATACTTTCTTGACGGAATGTATATCATCGCAAAAAAACACTTGCATCTGCAAGTGCTTTTTTGCTGGCTGGGATGGCTGGATTCGAACCAGCGAATGCAGCAGTCAAAGTGCTGTGTCTTACCGCTTGACGACACCCCATTATTTTGTTTTATAAAGGTAAGTCTGCAAGAAAGGACTTCTTGCAGACTTATAATTGGGGTGGATAGTCGGATTCGAACCGACGGTCTCCAGTGCCACAAACTGGCGCTTTAACCAACTAAGCTATACCCACCATATGGCGCGCTTGAAGGGACTCGAACCCCTGACCCACTGCTTAGAAGGCAGTTGCTCTATCCACCTGAGCTACAAGCGCATATTTGACCCTCAATGCTATTGCAGAGGTTTAAGGGAAAATGGAGCGGGTGATGGGAATCGAACCCACACGACTAGCTTGGAAGGCTAGAATTCTACCACTAAACTACACCCGCGTGTCTGCAACGAGATGTATTCTAACACAGGTACTCCGTTTTTGTCAATAGTAAAAAGGGATATTTTTAATAATTTTTTTCTTTGTTTCATTTTTCGCTCTCAGGAAAGCGAAAAGCCTTCCTGAGAGTTATTTTTTCACCTTGTTTTGTAGGCTTCATTCTTTTTAAACTCTTTGCCGTCCTTACCGTGGTTAAAAACAGGAATCAATTTTTTTCGTGTTTTCTCATCAAGAAGATAGTAGTTTATCCCCTTGCTCTTAAGGTAGAGCTTGTAAAACTTCTGCCTTTGAGCAAAATCTTTATATTTTCTCTTTTCAAGCTTCACCCACGCAACCTCAGCAAGGGCTGAAAGCCTCGGATAGATGCTGTATTCAAGAGCTTCGGAGCTATCCGTCCATTCCGTCCAGAGCTCGCCTTCTATACCCTTCACAGTTACGCCCTTTTTTCTGAAGCCTTTTTTCTTTTCGTTGAATTTATAAGTCTTTTTCAGAGGGATTGAGCCGTAGCTGTAATTAAAATAAAAGCTGAGCATCGGAGATAGGATGACCTCGCGCTTCTTTGCCTGCTTTTTAACCGTAAGTGCATTCTGGAATGTCCAATACTGGCAGACAATATTCTTATCAAGTTCGTCACCAAGGCAATCGTTCCAGGCAATGCAGGTCTTTCCCCTATGCCTGAGCATTTCATTTACTCTTCCCATAAAGTACATTTGGAGATGCTTTTCGTTTTTGAGAGAATTTTCTTTTATCTTAGCCTGGCACTTCGGGCATTTTCTCCATTTGCCGTACCTTGCCTCGTCTCCGCCGATATGAAAATAACGCGAGGGGAACAAAGGACAGACCTCATCAAGAAGCTTTTCAATAAAAGAATATGTATTTTCATTTCCCGCACAAAGAATCGCAGGCATAATTCCCGTTGAAACATTGACATCGACCTTCTCACCGTCGCAGGAAAGCTCAGGATAAGCGGCAATCATCGCCGTTGTATGCCCCGGAATATCAATCTCAGGAATGACCCTTATATGCCTTTGCGCCGCATATTTCACTATCTCACGAATTTCATCGTGCGTATAGTAAAACGGGCCGTATTCAGGCTGTGAAGCGCCTTGCAGGCTCTTTTTAAGATAAGCATACCTTCTCTTTGATGCAACCTCATTAAGAAGAGGAAACACCTTTGATTCTATTCTGTATCCTTGGTCATCCGCAAGATGCCAATGAAAGACATTGAGCTTTAGCAGGGACATATTGTCAAGAAGCTTTTTGACGGTCTCCATACCGAAAAAGTGACGGCATTCATCAAGCATCATTCCACGGTGACGGTAGCACGGCTTATCTTCAATAAGAAAACCCGTTATGTTCTTTTTACCGTCAACCTTTTTCACCTGCATCAGAATCCATTTCAGGGTAACAAACGCATAATAAGCTCCCGTCGCCGTTGAAGCCTTGATATTTATATTGCCGTTTTCGGTATAAAGAGCATAACCTTCGGGAGCGATACTTTTCGCTCTGGAAATTATTATCTCATTTTCGTCTGCATCGCTGCGCGTATGAAGATATTCGGAAATTGCATTGCCGACGCTCAAAAACTGCCTGGCACAGCGAATCGCCGTCATATCAGAAACAACTACAGTTTCATCATCCTTCACATCATATCGCACAGGACGCGGGATTATCGAATATTTCATAATTACTCGCCCTTTATATCCTCAAGATATTCGTCATAGGTGATTTCTTTATCATAGAAATTGCCGGGTGTTACATCGATTATTCTGTTTGCAATAGTCTGCACAAACTGATGGTCGTGCGATGTAAAGAGAACAGTCTCAGGGAATTTTATAATTCCCTCGTTAAGAGATGCGATTGATTCAAGGTCAAGGTGGTTAGTCGGCTCATCAAAGATAAGAACATTCGCACCTGAAAGCATCATCTTGCAAAGCATACAGCGCACACGCTCGCCACCGGAAAGAACCTTAGCCTTTTTTGTTGCCTCTTCACCTGAGAACATCATTCTTCCGAGCCAACCCCTGACATCCGTTTCAAAGATAAGGTCAGAATAACGGCGAAGCCAATCTATAAGAGAATCCTCACAACCGTCAAAGAACGCTGAGTTATCTGACGGGAAATATGCCTGAGATGTTGTAACTCCCCATTTGAATGAGCCCTCATCAGGCTCGATTTCTCCCATAAGGATCTGGAAAAGAGTTGTTTTTGCAAGCGAATCCGTACCAACAAACGCAACCTTTTCATCAGGCTTAATAGTAAAGCTGACATTGTCAAGCACCTTACGGTCGCCTATAGTTTTGCTGATTCCGCTGACCGTGAGAAGCTCGTTTCCAACCTCTCTGTCAGGCTTGAACGAAACGAACGGGAAACGGCGCGAAGAAACAGGCATATCCTCGATAACGAGGTTATCAAGAAGCTTTTTACGGCTCGTTGCCTGTTTTGATTTTGAAGCGTTCGCGCTGAATCGCGCAATAAACTCCTGCAATTCCTTCATTTTCTGCTCAGCCTTCTTATTCTGCTCACGAAGCTGACGCTGAGCGATTTGTGTATAATCGTACCAGAAGTCGTAATTTCCGACATACATTGAAATCTTGCCGAAATCTATATCTACAATGTGTGTGCATACCTTATTAAGGAAATGACGGTCGTGCGAAACAACGATAACCGTACTTTCAAGCTCAATAAGAAACTCTTCGAGCCACGCAATGGCATCGATATCGAGGTGGTTGGTCGGCTCATCCATAAGAAGGATATCAGGATTTCCAAAAAGAGCCTGTGCAAGAAGCACCTTAACCTTAATTTCATTATCAAGCTCGCTCATCTGCGAATAATGATACTCATTTGTTACTCCAAGTCCGTTAAGAAGGATTTCGGCATCACTTTCAGCGCTCCATCCTCCCATCTCCGCAAACTCCTCCTCAAGCTCACTGACACGAATTCCGTCTTCCTCGGAGAAGTCCTCTTTCATATAAAGAGCTTCTTTTTCGTCCATAATCTCGCAAAGCTTCGGATTTCCCATAAGTACGGTACGGATTACATCGTACTCATCAAATGCGAAATGATCCTGACGAAGAACTGACATTCTTTCGCCCGGGGTAATGATAACCTCTCCCTTATTCGGTTCGATTTCACCGGAAAGAATTTTAAGAAAGGTCGACTTGCCTGCGCCGTTAGCGCCGATAAGGCCGTAGCAGTTACCGTTTGTGAATTTTAAATCTGCGCCCTTAAAGAGCTCTCTGCCGCCGTACTGGAGGCTTACATTAACTGTGCTTATCAATTTAGGTTCTCCTTATTTATTAGTCAGATACTTTAGAAAAGCATAAACCTTGCTTTTGAAAAGATAATAATATTTTCTTGAATATCTTATCAACGGAAGGAATTTAACATAAACTCTGTAGTTAAAATCAGTTACCTTATGTGTTTTTCCGTTGCGGTCGAATGAATAAAGCACACCAATAATCTGATCATGCCTGATATTATATTCATTCTCCCATTGGTTGTCACCGCGCATAACATAGGTATCGCCGTTTACATAGATAACACGGTGCAGAATATACTGCCCGTTATCTCTTCTGTAAAACGGCACATCACCTTTTTTAAGTTTGCCCCGGGGCTTAACGAGGGTCACCGTATCCTTACGGTCCCGTATGGTCGGAAGCATACTGACACCTGCCGAGACAAAAGAAACCTCTCCGCTTTCAGCAAGAGTTTCCCTGATAAGCGGCGCCATATCATCCATACTTACTCTTTTACTCAACTAAACCTTCCCCTTTAAGCTTTTGGAGAAATTCATAAACTTCACCTTGAATATCCGAAGGTTTTACATCACACTCTTTCGCAAGCGCATTAACAACCTCATCCGGTTCTGCTCCCTTTTCAAGCATTTTCCAGATAAATGTACCCGTTTCATTTACTGTTATAAGACCCGTAAAGTTGATTCCGCCGACCGCAACAACGATGCTGTTATTGCCGACCTTCCTGAGTCTGTAGCCTTCTTTAATTTTCATCATTCTCTCCTCCGTCCGTGTTGAGAATTTTTATCTTTTTATTATCAATTCTGATTTCTTTATTGCAAACATTAAGAGCCGCAGGCTTGTGCGTGATAATAATGCAGGTTCTGTTTTGCAAGGCGCGAAGATTCTTAAGAAGCTTTTCTTCCGTCACTTCGTCAAGAGCAGATGTAGCTTCATCAAGAAGAAGTATCGGCGCTCCGTAAAGAATGGCACGAGCGATAGCGATTCTCTGAATCTGACCCTCCGAAAGTCCCATTCCCCTCTCGCCTATAACAGTTTCAAGCCCGTCAGGAAGCTCGCTGATAAATTCATCTGCACAGCTTATTTCAACCGCACGCATAATCTCCTCATCTGTTTTACCCTCACACATAAATGTGATGTTTTCTCTCAATGTGCCTGAAAGAAGCATATTGCCCTGAGGAACATATGAAAAGAGATTTCTCGTTGCTCTATCGACGAGCCTTTCGCCTTGACTGCCGCATACAGTGATCTTTCCTCCTTCAGGATAAATAACACCAAGAAGGAGCTTTAACAGTGTGCTTTTTCCTATTCCTGAAATTCCCGTTATCGCCGCAAAATCGCCTTTATTTACCGTTAAGCTCGCACGGTCAAAAATCAGGTCTCGGTTATATCTGAATGTAATTGAATCAAACTTAATAGTTTCCAGCTTTTCGTAATACTCAGCAGTATCGCCGATCTCCTCGTGCGTATCAAATTCATCATCATAGTCTTCAAGCTCAATAAGACGCTCAGCAGAAGCAACTATACCGTAAAATCTTGGCAAAACACCTGCAAGAGATGTCAGCGGTCCCTGCACCTGATTGACAAGCTGAAGAATAGCCGTCATCTGACCAACATCGATATGACCCTGAAAAACGCGTATACCTCCAAGCACCATTGCAAAAAGATATCCCAGGCTGAACGCCATCTGCATACCCGTATTTGCAAAAATACTTATTGTTGCACGCTTGATTCTTATTTTATAATTTTTTTCCTGGAGGTCTTTCGCCTTAGCGATTATCTGCTCATATGCATTGAAAACCTTGATTACGAGGACGCTTGCAATCGATTCCTGAAAAAACGAACGAACATTACCATCAGCTTCCTGCGCAGCCTTATGAATTTTTTTAAGATAATTTCTGAAGAAACGGGTCGTCAGCGCGATTAACGAACCGCCGCCAAGGAAAATAAGCGCAAATATATAGTCAAGCTGTACCATTACAACGATTGATGCAATCAGTTTTGTCAGCAAGGAAACAATATTGGGTAAAAGCCCGGTTACGCCGTCACAAATCGTCTGCACATCCGAAGTAAGCCTGTTAAGAATATCGCCGCTGTGATGCTTTGTAAGCTGAGCATAGTCCTTACGAATAATCCTTTCAAAAACCCTGCTTCTGATTTTAATCTCAATCTTCGCCTTTGCTCTTTCGAACATATTGTTATTAAAAACCTTAAGCGCAAGCTGAAGAAGAACAAGTATAAGAAGAAAAACCGCACCCTTTTTCAGAAGCTCAGCATCCTTCAGCGTTGCACCGTTTACAACATCCCTCATGCCGAACGCAGTCATAATACCAAAAAAAGAAAGCGCAGCGCTTAAAACAGAATAAATAAAAACAAAAAGCCAACTACCCTTTGAAACACCAAAAATCCACTTTAAAGTGGATAAATCGCTATCGTTTTTAACCTTCGGGCAGTTGTCTTTAATCTTTTTCAATTTAATCTTTCCTTTAATTACATTTTACTCATCGCATTAAACGCAACTTCTGCCGCTTCAACATCCATATTGCATTTAAGCTTGTAAATCGGAATATTATTTATAAGTTCATCAATAAAATCACAGAGCATTATAGTTCTGTTAAGATTTGAAGGGCGAAGTGTCTGCGAAAAAATAAGAGGAACGGCTTCGTCAATATCCATTCTTTCTATAGAATTTTCCTCAGCCCGCTCTAAAAAGCAAATTCCCGCAAGCTCAGCCGCTGTGTTAACGCTGATATCATGCTTACCCGAAAACGGGGTGCCGTAGGCGTAATACTTGCCGTCAATTTTGCGATACGCCGCTTTATCATCATTAAGAATAAAAGCCTTTTCGCCAAACAATTTCAGCCAAAGAGAGGTATGCGTTGATTTACCCGTTCCGCAGGGAGCAGAAAAAGAATAAGCTTTTCCGTCAACAACAACGGTTGAGGAATGAAGAAACATCCCATTATATTCAAGAAGCTTGACATTAAATGCAGTACCCATCCATAGATATTCAAGCTCAGCCTCGCCGACACCTTTGTATAAATCAAGCTGCTGTTCAAGAAGATTATCGGTTATTCCTATATTAAAATCCGCCTTTTCTTCACAACGGTATTTTTCGCTTCTCTTTCTGAGCATATCATATTGGGGTTCAAAGCCGACATTCAGGCCGGCTATCTTATAAACGGGCATAAAAGTCAGCTCCTTTTAAAGTTTCGAATTTAAGCTTTAGCCGTACGCATATTTTAAAAACACAAATACCGCTAAAACTTAAATTCGGCAGACAACCTTTGGGATTGCCTGCCGAATCCGTTTTTGCTTTGATTAGCCGATGATGAGATCGCCGCCGATGCTCTCGTCTGTAAGAGCTGCTGAAGAATTGCCATCACCTGCTGTGTCACCGCCGATTGCTGCTGATGCGCCGTCAGCAGTAATCTCCTCAATGATATCGAACTTCTCGATTTCCATTTCAGGTCTCATGTAAGTCATTTTTTTCACCTCAATTAAAATATACTCGATAAGCGACAATACATAAGAAATTGAACAAGATATCTTTTTGTTAACAATCAATTTCATAATGACACTATTATCACTATATCTTGGTAGATAATAACACATATAAAACTAAAAGTCAATAGCTTATTATTCTCAAAAAAAAGAATCAAAGCCCCGTGTTTTACCACGGGGCCAAGAAAAAATATTATGCAATTCTAATGCTTAGTAATCGATATTAGTAAACAACAGTTGCATCAAGAGTAGAATCTGTTGCAGCGAAGAATGTTTCTGCTGAACGAGTTCTGATTACGAGTGAACGAGTACCGAACGGACCAAATGAATGGCTGATTGTCCATGTGCGCTCACCGTCAACATCTTCATAAGGAACCTTACCGGCACCTGACCATGAAGTGTATGTATATGTTGTACCGTCTTCAGCATAGAACTGAATCTTAGTTACATCTGTGCTTGTCTTGATAATGATATCATGCTTACCTGCTGTGATAACGCCACCGTTCTTAGCATCAGGATACATATCAGGAATCTCGATTGAATGGATTGAAAGATCCTTCTTAACAAGACCTGTAAGTGTGAATTCTGTACCGTCTGTTACGCCGAGATCGCCGTAATCAGCATATACTGTGCAATCAACTTCAGCGTCAGCAACGAAGATTTCGATAATCCATGTCTCGCCAGCTTCTGTTGCTGTGATGTCAGCATCATCGCGTGTGAATACCTGATAACCATCAGGAGTTGTTACACGAAGAGAATCAGGTGTACCTGTTACTTCAACTTCAACAACTGCTGTGTCACCGATATATGTATCAGAAGTAACAACATCAACGATTTCACCCTTAACTTCAGGAGCGGGTTCTTCACCGATTGTAACTGTTTCAACATTAGCTGTAACTGTCTGATCGTAGAAGCACTGGAAGTCTGCCATCAAGTTGTAAGTATCAGCTGTAAGACCGGGATAGTCCTGACGATAGAATGAGAAGATCTCAGCGTGCTCGCCGTAGTCAGAGTTTTCCTCATAACCAACCTGATCCCACTTCATAACGCAATCATCAGGAACGAAGAACTCGATTTCTGTACCGTCAGCTACGCCTTCCTTAACCTGGTATGTAGCTGTGAAGAGAAGGTCGTTATCGAACTGTCTTGCAAGATAATAGTTACCAATACCAAGGTCAACATTACCTCTTGCATAAACCCATGAGCAACCGTACTTCTCGAGGTTCTCCTCTGTGTACATATACTCAGGCCAGTAGTCATCTCTACGGTCTAACTTAACAGAACCGTCGCTGTTGTAATGAAGAGCGAGGTCAAGCTGAGGCTCAACTTTGGGAATCCAGTTTTCTTCTGACTCTGCCCACTCGATTGCAAGCGGAGTAAGAACAGACTTATCGTAGAAGATACCACCCATGAATACCATTGTAAGGAAGTTTGAAGTACCATATACCTCAACTGTTACAACATCGCCCGGCTTAGCATATTCAACATCAGAAACGATTTCGATATCGAATACTGCCTTTGACTCATCACGATATTCATAAGAATAATCGTAGAAGATATCGCACTCTGTTACAGACTCTCCGCCATCATCATATGTGTAGTAGAGAATCTTGGGAGTTGACATCTTGTTGTAAAGATTCCAATAATCTTCATTTGTTGCTGCTGCGTGGTACGCTTCGATGATCTCATCAGCCCAGAAGAAAAGGTTGTACTCAAGGATTTCCTGAGGAGCTGCAACTTCTGCACTACCGTCATAAAGCTTTGTACCTGTAAGGAATTTTCTGTCGATTTCGTCTTTCCAATCAACATCTGCATCATAATCTACATACCAAAGTTTCTCAGCAACTTCTGCCTCTGCCTCTTCGGGTGTGTAATCATAGTACATACCTGCTGAAGATGCAACTGCGAAAGTACCAAGAAGCATTGCTACTGAAAGAACGATGCTCAAAACTTTCTTTGCCATAATATTTCCTCCTAAATTTTATATCTTTATCCATTGGCATGGATTAAAGCCACATTAAGATTCTGTTCCCTTGCCTGTTACCTGATTAACCGTCATTGAACCTGCGACAACGGCATCTATAACATCGGCGTCCTTAGCGTTGATCGTCGTTCTTGAGCCTTCAACATTTGCCGCAAGCTTTCGAGCGCCCGAAAGGGATTCAGAGATACCTGCTATTGAGTTTGAAATTTCGATTGCGTCTCTTGCGTTAATCGTTGCACTTCCGTCAACATCACCGTAAATAACGATAACATAAACTGCGATAACCTCGCCCGACTTTGACTTAACCGTTACGGTTGAGCCTGTACCAAGATAGCGGGCAGTTGTCATATCATACTCAAGAACCACATTCTCATACTCAACATATGTACTTTGGAACTTTGCTTTAGTAAGGCTCGTCTGAAGACCATAGATATAATTAACTCCACCCTGAGTTTTGAACACTGCAGTTCCCTTCGGCTCAAACTTTGCAACCGCTGCGGGAACAAGGCTGTCAATATAACCCTGAAGTGCTGCCGTCATTTCGTTGACCTGAGCCTGCTTATCAATAGTCAGACCCATATTCTGCGAAACGGTATTTTCTCTATAATCTGCTATTAGGGACATTACCTCATTAAAGTTTTCATATTCTATAGTATAAATCTCCGAAGCCGAATTGTCAAGTAAATCCAGGATTTTTTGAAGTTCTGTGTAATCTGCTGATTTTAATGTTAATTCATTGGTAAGATTAACTATATTATTCGCAAAGAGAACTACCCTCTCCTGCTCCGTGATATCAAGGCCATACTCAACAGCATTGATTGCCTCCTGCAAGAGAGCAACCGAATCATCAGTATAGTATCCCGTTGCAATCTTTTCGTTAGCCGCTGCAATGGCATTTACTACGGATGTGTAATCAGCAGGCTTGGGATCGAGTGAAATTGTCTTTTCGATGATAGTCGCCGTCATTTCATCGACGATATTCTGATGCTCAATTGTAATGCTGTCATCTGTAGCCATATCAAGAGCTGTATTGATTTCAACATTAAGTTCTTCAACGCTCTCATCAGTATATATGCCTTTTTCAATTTCAGCACGAGCGGCAGCAATTGCCTCTGCCAGTTTCGTATAATCAGGCTTCTTAGGAATAAGAAGTTCATTAACTGCCAAATAAACGCTCACTTCAATAGCAGAAACTTCATCCTGTCTGTCTGCCGTGATTGTATAATCAATCGAAGCAAGGAATTCGCGAAGCATTGCAACGCTTTCGTCCGTATAAATTCCCTTTGCAATTTCGTCCTCAGCATACTCGACAGCTAAATTAACCATTGTATAATCTGCCGCTTTGAGGACAAGCTTACCTGTTGCTTCTACGATTGCTTCTGCGAAAGCCTCAACATCAGACTGCTTATCAAGAGGAAGACCGTATTCAACAGCATTGATTGCCTCCTGCAAAAGAGCAACTGAATCATCAGTATAATATCCCGTTGCAATCTTTTCGTTTGCCGCTGTGATTGCATTTTCTACGGATGTGTAATCAGCACCCTTTGTTTCAAGCTTTCCGATTGCTGTGTTGATAGCCGTTGCATAGCCATCAACCACTGCTTGCTTAAGGATGTTGTATCCGCGGACAACTTTGTTGATTTCCTTTTTAAGATTTGCAACGCTCTCGTCCGTATATATTCCTTTTGCAATTTCAGCATTTGCTCTTTCGATAGCTTCATCAACCGCGTCATAATCTGCCGCTTTATACTTAAGTAACGAAACTGCATCATCGATTGCATAAGCAAACTCGTCAACCTCTTCCTGACGGGTATACGGATAATCGCGTTCAACTGCTTCAATAGCCGCCAGAACACCGGCTACGCTCTCATCTGTGTAATAACCCGTTTCAATTTCCAAGCGAGCATATTCGATAGCATCATCAACATCAGTATAATCAGCATAGATTATTTCGAGTTTGCTTGTTGCTTCAACAATTGCCGCCGCAAAAGCATTTACCTCTTCCTGACGAGTTACCTTGTATCCTCTTACAACAGCATTAATAGCCTTGTTAACTTCAGCAACACTCGCATCAGTATAATAACCCTTTGCGATTTCTTCGTTTGCCGCCGTTATTGCTTCGTCAACAACAGTATAATCAGCATCAAGCTGTACGAGCTTTCCGACTGCTGAATTAATAGCCGCTGCAAAAGCATCTACTTCTGACTGTCTGCCTATCGGGTAATCGCGCTCAACCGCATTAATTGCAGCCTGAACTACCGCAATACTGTCCTCGGTATAAATACCTTTTTCAATTTCAGCGTTTGCTGCTTCGATAGCATTATCAACCGCTGTATAATCTGCAGTTTTGAAACGAAGGAACTCAACAGCCTGCTCAATTGCAAGAGCGTAGTTGTCAACCTCTTCCTGATGAGTTATATCAAGATCATAAACAACCGCATTAATCTGGGTTTGAAGATGATTCCAACTATCCTCAGTATAAACAGATGAATCTGCAGGAACCTTATTGAGAGCTGCCGTAACAGAGCTGTAATCTGCGCCCTTGTATTTAAGTCCTGTTATTGCATTGTTTATAGATGTTACATATCTGTCAACCGTCGCCTGCTTATCTGCAGTATAAGTGCGGTTGATATTATTGATCGTTGCATTGAGAGTTGCAACCGAAAGAGTCGTATACAAGCTAAGATCTGAGGGCACATTGAGGAGTGCAAGATCTACCTGCGTATAATCTGCAGGGCCAACAACGAGGTTTGAAATTGCCTGTGCAATAGACTCAGCATAACCGTCAACAACCGTCTGTTCTGTTATATCGAGACCTTCAACAACAGAAGCAACAACCTCTTTAAGAGCTGATATCGTGTCCTCAGTATAATAAGAATGGTCGGGATGGGCCGCTTCAAATTCAAGATTAAGATTAATCTTTTCATTAGCGAGAGCTATCTGCTTATTGACCTGAGTATAGTCTGCAGGGAGATACTCCAGCTTTTCTATAGCATCATTTATCGTGATTGAGTAACCGTCAACAATCGCCTGTTCGCTGATAGGTTTATTGAATACAACGGAAGTATAAGCCTGAGTAAGTCTGTTAAGGCTCTCTTCAGTATAAAGCGACTCGCCTGTTGTAACTATATTATAAGCCTTATCGTAGGCCTCTCTTGCCTCGGTATAATCTGCAGTGTTTTCTTTAAGATTTTCAAGAGCATTTATAATAGCATCGGCATATGCATTAACCTTTGCCTGCTGAGAAAAATCAAGATTCCATTCTACATTTTCAATAGCCTGAATCACGGATGACCAGTTTGAATAGAAAGTCTCAACAGTGAAACCATAAGAATCTGCATAAGTATCTTTTATAAGACTTTCTCTTTGTTGAACAAGATCGATAGCCTCGTTAACCGATGAATAATCTGCCAAATTCTTATTAAGACCGTCAATAGCTGATTGGAGCGCCGTAACGGCTCTGTTTATATCATTCTGATATCTGATATCAAGATCAAGCTTTGATTCAAGGTCTGCAACAGCCGTATCAACAGCTGACATATCGTCATACTGCGTTCTGTCTATATTGTTAGCAACCGCAAGAAGCTGGATTGCGGCGGAAGTATCCGCAGGTTTATAATGAAGATTTGCGAGCTTTTCATTAAGAAGCGCTGTTGCCTCGTCAATCTCGCCTTGCGCAGACAAATCTTTTCCGTCAAGAGCTACAAGCGCATTATAAGCCGCCGTTAACTCTGTTGCACAATCTTCAACAAGATATGAGAGGTTTACAGCCTTGTACGCCGTCTTAGCTTTTGAAGCCTCAGTATAATTGGCTGATTTGAGCGAAAGCTGATTTATTCCTCTTTCAAGCTGAAGGACATAACCGTTAACCGTAGCTTGTTCGCTCTTCAAAAGAGGCTCTGCAACGATATATCCGTCAAGCTCATCATAAATACATCCGACTTTAGTCAAGGTCTGCACAAGGGCGGACCAGTTGTTATACGCTTCTGATGCAGGTATTCCGTAGTTTGCAAGAGAGCGCGACATAATCGTGTTGATTGTTTTAAGGTGCGCATTGAATTCAGTGTAATCAGCGGTAGCTTCTTCAAGCGAGTTGAGTGCCGTAACAAGATCGGCGCCCATCTTGTCAACTGCAGGCTGATAAATTGCACTGTAATTATTAACATAAGAATCAAGGATATTCTGAACCTTTGCCCACGAAGCAAGAGTATAAAGACTGCTGTCCTTTGCCACTGCCTGATTATAATAAGCTGATGCAACGGAGTAGTCAGCGGTTCTCATCTCAAGGTCGTTATAAGCAGCAACAACAGCATTATAAACCGTGTTGATTTCGTCCTGAGTTGCATTAGGCTTTTTAAGGCACGAAAGAGCTGATTTATATGCATTCAGGAAAGCTTCCCAACCCGATGAATAGTACCATTCCTGAGGATTGTAGCCCTTGAAATCACCTGACGGAACATCGGTCGTCATAACCGTCGGGTCAGTACCGTGAATCTGATCGATAAATGTACGCAACGCGCCCTTATCCGTCGTTATGATTCTCAAGCTGTGCGAATGGCCGATAAAAACCTCAGACCAATCAGCCGCAGTCTGATATTTGTTTGTAAAGGTGTAGTCATATGTACCAACAGCTTCGCTTGGACCTGAGCCGGTAAAATACTGCATAAAATTAGCACCGGGGCCAAAAATCGAGCCGCTGTAACCTGTCAATCCAATTTCATCTGCAGCAAAAGTGTTGTTTGTTAACGAGCTATCGTCATCTTCATCCGAATAAGTATTACATACATTATAGCTGACATATGTATTACGGATAGAAACCGTAACACGCTCGTTGGAGTTTGACGCCTGGTCAAGGTTAGTTGTTATAAGGCGGAGATTAAGGTCTGAAAGCGTTGAATGAAAACTTCTGTCAAAATAAACATATGAAATAGGTCTGTTATCATCTGCGTGATATGCAATGTTATAATCACGGGATGCACTTTGTCCATCAGACCTGTGCATCATACCGTATTCCGTAGTCCATCCGGGTGACGAGCCTGTGCTTTCGAAATAAACACTTCCTTCGCCTGCACCGTTATTGTAAAGAGTACCGTATGTATTTGCACCAAGAACATATGACGCAACATACGAACGGTTCTTCGTGCTTTGGCCAAGCCAGAAATCTTCATATGTTCTCTTTGTTGAATACTCACCCGCCGGTGTTGCAATTGCTTCAACATAAGAAACGCCATAAGAATTATATGTTCTTGTGTAGCTCTTACCCGTTACGGCATTCGAATCGGTGTGTTTATAGGTTATTGTAAAAATCAAAGTAGTTCCAACCGTTGCCGTACCACCGGTTACTGACCAGACATAAGTACCGTTTGAATATGAATAGTTGCTGAGAGTAACAGTTGTATTACTGCAGGAAATCGTCGGTTCAGAATCAAGCTCAACACCCGGAGTGAATGCAATCTGAGTTGCAACGGGTGTTTCACCGGCATATGCAATTACCGAAGAGAATGCACCGTTTAATTCGGGCATACCTGACGGTGTTGCCTTTACGATAACCGAATTGCTTCCTGAGGGCTGCTTCATTGAGTTCACAGCATACGCAACACGCGTTATGTCCGTAACATAGACTGAAGCAACCGGTCTTTTGAGAACCAGTGAAGCATCGGTAGCCCTGACCTCAGCCGCTGACGCGGTAAAGGCTGACGAACCAAGGGTTATCGGCAAAGATGAAAGTATAAGGGTCAAAGCAATAAACAAGCTGAGAACCTTTCTGCATTTTTTCATATCCAACACCACCATAAAATTATCGTAGACTAACCCCACGATACTATAATACATAATTATTTTAGCACATCAAAACCTTCAAGTCAACAAACATTAAACCGTTTTTGACGCAACCGCATCATTGTATACAATGCTTTTCAACAGATAAAATCAACAAAGACCTCCTACAGACAAAAAAACAACCGGCACTTTCGTACCGGTTGTTATGTTAAGTTATGCTATTGAACGAGCTCTACGAGTTTCATTAACCAAGTCAATGAATGTGTATTCTTCCTCGGTTGCAGGTCTCTGGTCGATAGTCTCCTTGTAGAGACCGGCATTTTCAACTGACTTAGCATCAGAAGCACCGATTGTACCGTCCTTATTGAGGTCACCTGCATAATTGAGATACTGGTTATAACCCTTAACACGAAGCATTGAAGCCGCATAAGTTCTCATTACAACTGCGTCCTGACCGTCGATGAAGCTGTCACCGTTGATATCACCAAACATAATCAATGTGTATGTTGTATCGATATCGTACTCACCGTCACCATCCGGGTCAGATGCAATCTGAACCTTAGTACCTGTACCGTAACCAGCCTCAGTCGGCTCTGCAAGCATTGTATCACCTGCTGTCGGTGCGCCAAAGTACATTGAGAAGTAGAAGTAGAAGTCGTCACCCCACATTTCTCTTTCTTCCTGGCTGTAGAAATCCTGATCGAAACCGTAGATGTACTTATCCTTGTTGTTTACAATCTGATCTTCAGGAACATAGAATTCGATAACAGGGATAGCTGCAAGGTTATCGATAGCATCACGGAGTGCTGTTGCCATATTGTCAACATATACCTGACCGTCGATATCCCACTTGATTTCGTCGTTGAAATCAACAGCATCAATGTATGTGTTTATAACTTCCTGAACTGATTCATTAGTGAAGAGATACGGATCAGAAAGGTCATAGATACGAGCAAGCTGGAATAAAAGCTCACTGTAGTCAGCGTCGCCCTTGTTTTCCTTAAGACCTGCAACAGCGTCACGAAGCTGTGCACGAGCCATATTAACCTTGGACTGCTGATAGTCGCCAAGAGTACCTGAAGCCGCATAGCTGTTATACTCATTCATAACCGTTGTTGCGAAAGCCATTGCCTTCTCATATGCATCCCAAGAGCGGTTTGTATAGAGCTGGTTGCCTTCAGCATCGGTCTTTGTATAGTTAGCTGCAAGAGTCTTCTGATAGATCTTATTGAGCTGATAGTTATTAGCCGTTGTCGGATAGTAGTTAAGAACATCCTGCTGTGTATAGTAGAGTGCATAATAAGCGTATGTTATATCTGCACGAGCCGGAGCTTCTACCTCAGGATCATTTTCTGATGCATCGTAAGTATTGATGATGTCTTCTGCGCGCTCAAGAGCATCTTCATAATCTTTGAATGCCCAGATTTCATAGTCAACATCAGTAAGGTACTCATAATCGCTCTCGTAGTACTTAATGCCTTCATTATCAGGAACCTTAAGCTCTTCATAGAGAGCCTTGAGCTCCTTGATTGTGTAAGATGTACCCGGAGGGCAATTGTCCTCATAGTGTACCTTCATAAAATCAAACTGATCAAGGTCGATTATACCAAGAAGAGTTGCAAGGAGATCAAGAGAGTCACCTGCAAGTGTACCCGGGCCTGTGATAGCAGTAATCTTATAGAGAAGCATATAAGCTGTTCTCTGAAGACCTGTTCCGTTAAGAGCCGCATTGCTGTTGTATCTTGCGGGATATGAAGCGCCTGTATCAGTTGTATTTCTTTCGATGAGGAACTCATCAAGAGTCTTATAAGCGTAAGGAACGATAAGGTTGAGCTGAGTGCCGTTATCGTTGATGCTGCCTGCTATCTGCTTCTCGCCGGGGAGACGGAAGAGACCGTTGATAACGCGAGCAACAAGATTAACAAGAGCCTGGCTGAGCGGCTTATTAAGCTCTGAATCAGGTCTTCTACCGATAATGCTGAGAAGTCCGTTGATGTCAAAGTTAAGCACGCTGCCGATAATGCTGTCAACAAAGAGGTTTTCCATACCGTACTGGCTGTCTTCAACACCGTAGAAGATGTTTGTAAGAGGAAGAACCTGACCGACTGTCATATAAAGCTTATACCATGGGCTGGTCATATTAGCCTCTGTCTTGTATGAATCATCCGGATAGAGGTTAAAGAGAACTGCATACTTACCAAGAAGCTGGTCAAAAACGCCGTTAAGCAACTCATCCAATGTCGGAGTAAGGTTGTTAAGAAGAGCCTGGTAAGAAGCAACTGTATTGCCGGGGATATAACCAAACTGGCCAACGATATAATATCTGAGAACCGCTGCCGCAACATCAAGACACTGCATTGAGTCAGGAACAAGCTCACCGCGCTCAATCATAGCCTCAAAGTCAACTGAAGGAATAACTTCAGCCGCAAGGTTTACAAATGTATATGTTGCAAGCTCTTTGATTGAATTACTGTTCTGCGGGAAATAGAAGCCGTCAACAAAAGCGTCAAGAATCATCTGAACTGCAAAAGCAAATACCTGCTCATCAGTTGCAGTTTCAAGATATGCTGTATCTTCTTCTGAGATAACAGGGAAATCAGAAAGAAGTGACGGAAGCATCGGGAGAACACCCTTAAGGAGGTCGCCGAGCTGAGCCATAAGGTCAGGAGCAACAGTAAGGTACTTACCGCCGTTGCCGTCATCCTGAAGGTAAACATAGCTTGTAATACCTTCCTTAAGAACATATTCAAGACCGTAGTTGATCTTATCGAGGTTGTTCGGAGCTTCAGGGTTCGGGCAGCCTACCATTTTAAGGAATGCTGTCATAACTTCTTCTGCTGATGCTGTTTCCGGAAGACCAACTGTTTCATATGTAACGAAGAGGTTGATAACCATATCAACATATGACATTTCCTCTGCTGTCGGGTCATCAACAGGGATTTCAAGAAGGTCGATGAGAAGCTCACCTGCGAAAGGAATAACGATATCATCGATAAGAGCCATGAAAACTTCACGGCAGAAATCGTAGATAGATGCCTTTGTGATATCAAGCTCGTCAGCAGTAAGTGACGGGCAAAGCTGAACAAGACCCATCATATCCTTAAGAGTTCCGTCAGGATTTGTCTCAAGACCTATGAAGTCTGCAACAACATTCTCGCCTGTTTCTGCGTCTGCAAGCATATCGCAAAGGAACTTGATTGCACGGTTAGCAAGGAAATCATTGATGATCTGGTCAATGTTTGAGTTAGCCTTGTCATAGTTTTCCTCAAGCATATCGGGGTCTATAAGAAGATTATAAACTGTATATGTAAGGAAACCGTGAAGGTCATCAAGCATCGGAATCATTTCGCCGAGATTGACGAAGTTGCCGATAAGGCCGAGATCAAGGTCATTACCGATAAGCTTATAAAGCGGGTCTGCATTATCACTGATAAACTGAAGGAACTTTCCAAAGAATTCAAGGTCACTCATAGTTGTAGAGCGACGGCGGAAATTCTCATTTTCAGGAATAGACCAGTCCATATCCTCGATTTCACCAAGATCAAGTATTGTTGCAATACCGTAAAGTGCACTTGATGTGATGTTGTTAATTGAGTCAAAGAGAGAGTCAAGCGAGTAAATTCTGATTTCAATACCCACTATTTCTTCATTAACATCAAGACCTGACAACAGATCGTCATCAAGGAAGTCAAGCATTGCCGAAGCACACTGGTCATTCGAGAAGTACGGGGCATTGTTTGTATCATACCCGATAGGTCTCTCATAGTTTGTTTTGTACGCACTTGCACCAACGGTCAACACTGAAAGCATCATAAGCATTGAGAGCAATACGCACAACAGTCTTTTAGATTGTTTCATCTAAAAACACCTCCATTTATTTGCCAAGTATCTCAGGAAGTGGACCAGTGAGACCCGATAGCTCACATAAAGCCCCACTAATACACTTTGGCTTATACTAATATTATCAAATAAAAACCAATTTGTAAATAGATTTTTAATAAAAAAAAACACGAAAAAATCCATAGTTTTTGCAAAGGTTTGCGCATTTTGAACTAAAAATCGATATGCTTTTTTCCCTTCAAATCAAACCTTACAAAACAGTTTTTGAAATTTTGTTTAATATGCCAAATACGGCTTTTTTGCAGTTTTTTCCATACTTCTTATGCAGAAAAACGAAGCTTCTTAAACAGAAAAATAAACTTTTTCTTTACATATTTGAAAATGGGTGTATAATTATACTTCAATAAAATCTTAACTGGGTGATTAATAATGAAAAGAGTAAAACAGCAAAAATTTTTACAGCAAATGGTTCTCGCTTGCGTTTTTACGGCGCTCACCACCGTACTGACATTTTTTATTAAAATACCTTCTCATAACGGTTATATTCATCTTGGAGATGCAATAATATATCTCGCCGCCTGTCTGCTTCCTGCTCCGCTTGCGATGGTTTGCGGTGCACTCGGCGGTATGCTTGCAGACACCTTCGGCGGTTTCATTATATATATACTGCCGACCGCAATAATAAAAGCCCTTCTCCCGCTCGCATTCACCTGCAAATCAGAAAAGCTCATTTGCAAAAGAAATCTCCTTGCTTTGCTCCCCGCTTCGTTGATTACTGTTATCGGATATTACACCGCAGAGGTCATTCTTCTCAGTGTTGCTTCCGGAGATTTGCTTGGTTATATCATAACCTCTTCGCCGTGGATTGCCGCCGTTTACTGCATTCCGGGAAATGTCATTCAGGCTGTCGGAAGTGCAGTTGCCTTTATTTTCCTCGCAACAGCTCTTGACAAAATCAAAATCAAGGATAAAATATAACAGATACGGAGGTTTTTATATGGCTGATATTATTTACACTTACGCCTCAAGCGCTTATATGAATATTACAAATAAATGCCCCTGCGCCTGCATATTCTGCATCAGGAGCAACGGCGACGGTCTCGGCTCTGCCGAATCTCTTTGGCTCAAGGGCGACCCGACCATTGATGAAATCAAAGCTGAGATTGATAAATTTGATTTTTCCGAATACGATGAAGTCGTTTTCTGCGGATACGGTGAACCAACTCAGGCTCTCGACAACCTCATTGAATCGGCAAAATATCTCAAAGAAAAGCACAAGTTAAAAATTCGACTTAATTCAAACGGACTTTCCGACCTTATAAACGGTAAGCCGACTGCTCATCTGCTTGAAGGCGTTGTTGACAGCATTTCTATCAGCCTCAACGCTCCTGACGGCGAAGCTTACCAGCGAGTAACCCGTTCAAAGTTCGGTGCAGAAGCATACCCTGCGCTTCTCAAATTTGCGGAGGATTGCAAGAAGTACATTCCTAAGGTTAAATTTACAGTCGTCGATGTGATTTCCGAAGAGGAAATTGCGGAATGCAAAAAGATTGCCGAAAAAATGGGTATTCCTCTCAGAGTCAGAAAGTGGATAAAATAAGTTATACATTTGTTATACGGTATATAAAAGCTTGTACTATATGTACGAGCTTTTTTGCTGTAAACGGTTTAGTCAGTACAACAAATTCGGGTTTGTAGGGATCTTCAATGTTGCAGATATCAAGCCCGAATTTATCATTTTTTCCAACGAGCAGTAAAATACGACAAAAAATCCGACAGACTCCCCTGTCGGATTTTTATTAATTATTCAAAATCAGATTCGTGCTACACCTGAATCCCTTGCCGCCTGAGCAACCGCCGCCGCAACAGCACCGCCTACCCTTGGGTCGAAAGCCATCGGAATAACATAATCAGGATTGAGCTCCTCATCAGAAACAAGGTCAGCAAGAGCTTTTGCCGCCGCTATTTTCATTTCTTCATTGATTTCGCTCGCTCGCACATCAAGAGTTCCTCTGAAAATTCCGGGAAAAGCGAGAACATTATTTACCTGATTCGGGAAATCGCTTCTGCCCGTACCGACTACTGCGGCGCCTGCCTCCTTTGCGAGATCAGGCATAATTTCAGGAACAGGATTTGCCATTGCAAGAACAATCGGATCCTTCGCCATCGAGCGAATCATATCCCGGGTAACAACGCCCGGTGCTGAAACACCGATAAAAATATCTGCACCCTTCATCGCATCTGCAAGAGTACCTCGTACACGGTTTTTATTGGTAAAATCTGCGATATCCTGCTTTGCGGGAGCAAGGTCATCACCATCGCAGATAACACCCTTACGGTCACACATAATTATATCGCCAATACCCATAACCTTAAAAAGCTTCGCAATCGCTACACCTGCCGCTCCGGCTCCGTTAAAAACAGCCGTACATTCTTCAATTTTCTTGCCGACTATTTTAAGAGAATTGATGAGAGCCGCGCAACAAATTACTGCCGTTCCGTGCTGGTCATCGTGAAAAATCGGAATGTCAGCCTTTTCCTTAAGCTTCCTCTCAATTTCAAAGCATCGCGGCGCCGCAATATCTTCAAGATTGATTCCGCCGAAGCTTCCGCAAAGAAGCAAAACAGTATTTACGAATTCATCAACATCCTGAGTGCGTATACAAAGTGGGAAAGCATCAACGCCTCCGAATTCTTTAAAAAGAACACACTTTCCTTCCATAACCGGCATACCTGCTTCGGGACCGATATCTCCGAGACCAAGCACAGCAGAGCCGTCTGTTATAACTGCAACAAGATTTGAACGCCGTGTAAGCTCATAGCTCTTGTTGACATCCTTCTGAATTTCAAGGCAGGGCTGCGCAACGCCGGGCGTATATGCAAGCGAAAGAGCTTCTTTGCTATCAACCTTTGCTCTTGCGACCACTTCAATTTTTCCGTTCCACTCATAGTGGAGCTTTAGGGACTCTTTTGCGTAATCCATTATTTAAAAATCCTCCAAAACCAATTGCATTCCTATTTTGTTTTAAATAAAATTAATCTTCCGCCCAACCTTTGGAGCGTTCAACAGCTCGAAGCCATCCGTTATAAAGCTTATCTCTGTCTTCTTTTTCCATCTTGGGAATAAATACTTTTTCAACCTCACGGTTACTCTCGATTTCATCAAGATTCTTCCACATTCCGACAGCAAGACCGGCAAGGTATGCTGCGCCGAGAGCCGTTGTTTCAACCGTCTTTGGACGGTTTACCATCGTATGTATCAGATTCGCCTGAATCTGCATCATAATATTGCTTACGCTTGCGCCGCCGTCAACACGAAGCTCGGAAAGAGTAATCTGAGAATCCTTCATCATAGCTTCAAGCAAATCAGTTGACTGGAAAGCTATACTTTCAAGAACCGCTCTTGCAAAATGAGCTCTGTTTACGCCTCTTGTCAGACCAACGATCGTACCCCTCGCATACATATCCCAATAAGGAGCGCCGAGACCCGTGAATGCAGGCACGAGATACATTCCGTTAGCATCAGGAACGCTTTCTGCAAGCTCATCGCATCGGCTTGCATGGTCTATGAGATGAAGCTCGTCGCGAAGCCACTTGACTACTGAACCTGCGTTGAAAGCACTGCCTTCAATCGAATAGGTTGTTTTTCCATTTAAGCTCCAGGCGACACCCGTAAGAAGATTATTTTTCGAATCAACTCTCTTCTCGCCCGTATTCATAAGAAGGAAACAGCCCGTTCCGTATGTATTCTTAGCCTGACCGGGATTAAAGCAAGCCTGGCCGAAGAGTGCCGCCGGCTGATCACCGATAGCGCCGCAGATAGGAATACCCGCAAGCTCCTCAAGACCGAGGATATTAGGAGCGACCTCACCGTAAATACGGCTCGACTCAACGGGAGTCGGAAGCATACACATCGGGACACCCAGCTTTTCGCAAAGATATTCGTCCCATTCAAGCTTATCAACATCAAAAAGCATAGTTCTTGACGCATTTGAATAGTCCGTAACATGAACCTTGCCGCCTGTAAGATTCCATATAAGCCAGGTTTCAACGGTGCCGAAAAGAAGCTTTCCGCTCTCAGCAGCCTTGCGTGCACCCTTAACATTATCAAGAATCCATTTTATTTTAGTGCCCGAGAAATACGCATCTATAAGAAGACCCGTATGCTCGCGGATATAATCCCCGAGACCGTCAGCCTTTAACTGCTCGCATAAATCTGCCGTTCGGCGGCACTGCCATACGATTGCATTGTAAATAGGTTTACCCGTGTCCTTATCCCAGATAATTGTTGTTTCGCGCTGATTGGTAATACCGATACCTGCAATTTTCGAAACATCAAACTCACCTGAGTTCACAACTGCAGTTATCGCCTTGAGCTGACTGTAAAGAATATCCATCGGATTGTGCTCTACCCATCCCGTTTTGGGATAAATCTGATCGAATTCATTTTGCGCCATAGATACTATTCTGCCCTGCTTATCAAAAACTATTGCGCGGGAGCTTGTCGTACCCTGGTCAAGTGCCATTACATACATAGGTATACCTCCTCTTTTGGGCAGGCAGATAAACCGCCTAACCACATCTATATTCACCGAATATTTTAAACCTTTTGTATATAAAAGTCAACATTCCACTCATCCGTAATATGAAAATCGTATAAAATTCTCCGCTGTTTAAAAAGTTTACAATTTGTTCATTATTCTAAAACAAAAATTAGATTGCGTTTTATGTCATTAAACAGTATAATGTAATCAATATTTCAATCTTTGAGGTGGTATAAATGAGATTTATCAAAAAAGCTCTTGCAGTATTGCTTGCATTCTGCCTGCTCGCGGCTCCACTTATTTTAAACACGAGCGCCAAGGACAGAACAAAGCAGGCGTTACCGCTTTCAGCAGGACTCACAGCTCTCCGAAATCAGTTTGAAACAGGCTACGCTGATGAGCTTGATTACTGCTACTACTCCCCTGCCGGCGAAAACGATACCGAAAAATATCCGGTTGTCATCTACCTTCACGGCATAGGTCACGGCTCATCCGTCGGTTCTCAGCTTGCCGACAGTTCAATGGCAACCTGGGCTTCAGCCGAGCTTCAGGAAAGATGGACAGATACAGGCGGAGCATATATTCTTCTTCCCCGTTGTCCCGAAGACAAAACTCAGTATTGGAACAAGTCTTTAATTGACCCTCTTCGCAATCTTATCGATTGCTTTATCGAAGACCACAGCGAAAATGTTGATACATCAAGAATATTCATCGGCGGTTCATCCGCGGGTGGAGAAATGACATGGGATATGGCTATTGCTTACCCTGACTATTTCGCAGGAATTTATCCGCTTGCCGCAACAGGTACCAGAAGCGAAAAGGATATCAAGGCGTGTAAGGATGTTTCAATTTGGGTTTTCGCAAGTGAGCGCGACCCTCTTGTAAATTACTCTCTCAATGTTATTCCACAGTGGGAAAAGATATGCGCATATAACTCTGATCCTGCAAACTGCCGTCTTTCAACCTTCACTCAGGTCTTGAACCCTGACGGAACAAAGGGTGACTCTAACCATCGTCTTTATACAACTATTATGTACGACCTCTTTACCGTTGACAGTTCAACCTATCCCAATGTTACAACCCAAAACGGCAAAGGTCTTACCGTAAACATCGTCGGCGGAAAAGGCATTATTTCCTGGATGTGTAACACTCATTCCGACTTTGACGGAACACCAAGCACAGGCAATTCAGTTCCCGGTATGATTGATTTTATGCTTATTCCTATTAGAAATATAATTTTCAGAATAGCAAATATCATTCAGAGAATTCTTGGCTTTGTGTGATAATTTTCTCTTACCCTGAAATTCCAAGTGTATTCCTCCGGCAGATACAAATTATCAATCCAGCATATACGCAAAAATCACTTGAAATCTTTAGTAAGATGTGGTATAATAAGATTGTTAAAAAAATAACATTCCCGTTCAGGGATGCAGAAACCGGAGGAAATACCAATGTACAGATTCACTTTACCCAGAGACCTCTACTACGGCAAGGATGCTCTTGAGGCTCTCAAAACAATCAAAGGTAAAAAAGCTATCATCGTTCTCGGCGGCGGCTCAATGAAGAAATTCGGCTTTGTTGACAAGGTTGTTTCATACCTTAACGAGGTCGGAATCGAAACCCAGCTTTTTGAAGGTGTTGAGCCTGACCCGTCAGTTGAAACAGTTATGAAGGGCGCAGAGGCGATGCGTGATTTCGAGCCTGATCTTATCGTTGCGATGGGTGGCGGTTCACCGATCGACGCAGCAAAGGCAATGTGGGCTTTTTATGAATATCCCGAAGTTACATTCGAGCAACTCATAACACCCTTTAGCTTTCCTGAGCTTCGTCAGAAGGCAAGATTCATCGCTATCCCCTCAACATCAGGTACAGCAACCGAGGTTACTGCTTTCTCAGTTATCACGGACTATCAGAAGGGCATCAAATATCCTCTTGCTGACTTCAACATAACACCCGATGTTGCAATCGTAGATCCTGCACTCGCAGAAACAATGCCTGCAAAACTCGTAGCTCATACAGGCATGGATGCTCTCACACACGCAATTGAAGCTTATGTTTCAACTCTTCATACAACATTTACAGATCCTCTCGCGCTCAAAGCTATCGACATCGTAGACCGCAAGCTTACCAAGTCATTTGACGGCGATATGGAAGCTAGAGAAGAAATGCACTACGGTCAGTGCCTTGCAGGTATGGCATTTTCAAATGCACTTCTCGGCATCGTTCACTCAATGGCTCATAAGACGGGCGCTGCTTTCTCAACAGGTCATATCACACACGGCCTTGCAAACGCAATGTACCTCCCCTATGTTATCAAGTACAACTCAAAGGTAGAAGAAGCTGCCGAGAGATACGCGGACATTGCAAAATCAATCGGCATCACGGCAGAGAGCACAACAGAGTATGTTGATAAACTTCGCGCAAGAATCGTTGAGCTTAACGATTATATGGGCATTCCGAACACTCTCAAGGAATTCGGCATCATCGAAGAGGAGTTCAACGAGAAGATCGATGCAATCGCTGAAAACGCAGTCGGTGACGCTTGCACAGGTTCAAATCCCCGTGCTATCGACCCTGCAACAATGAAGAAGCTCTTCACCTGCATCTACTACGGTATAGAAGTTGATTTTTAATTTAAATCAAGATAATCGAGTAGGGCGAAATTAATCGCCCTCTCACACCACCCTGCATGCCGTTCGGCACAGGGCGGTTCAATTCAAAATTAAATATGTGCTACTTTTAAGTAGTAGTCGTAGATACTGACTAAGCCTCGCTTGGTCAGTAT
>JAGAVE010000117.1 GCA_017942105.1 Clostridia bacterium
AAGGCCGCGATTGTAATCAGGAAGAGCTTTTGCGGCGGCGGCAAAGCCGGCAATGTTTGGCAGAGGCTCTGTGCCGGGGCGGAATTTACTCTCTTGAAGTCCGCCTAAAGAGTGGGGTGCGAGACGGGTTCCTTTTTTTACAAAAAGAGCGCCTGCGCCCTTCGGGCCGTGAATTTTATGAGAGCTGATTGACATAAGGTCAACGCCCATATTATAAGGCTTGAGCTGAACCTTGCCGAAAGCCTGAACAGCGTCGCAATGGATGAGTGCGTTTGCACCTGCGTGAATCGCCGCGCGTTTTGCAAATTCAACCGGTTGAATTGTGCCGACTTCATTGTTTACATACATAACGCTGATGAGAACAACCGAAGGATTTGTTGCGGCGTAAAGCTGGCGTTCATCGATAAGACCGTTTTCGTTGACGCGAAGCCTTATAACATCGAAGCCCTGACTTTCAAGATATTTGACAGGCTCTTCAACACTCGGATGCTCAACGGAAGTCGTGATAATTCTGCTGCCTCTGCGTTTGAGAGCGTTTGCAGCGCCGAGGACGGCAATGTTGTTGCTTTCAGTACCGCCGGATGTGAAGATGATTTCATTCGGGTCGCAGGAAAGCTTGCCTGCAATTATTGCCCTGGATTCCTCCATAAGCTCAGATGCGGCGATTCCGTTTGCATGAAGGGACGAAGGGTTTCCCCAGCAGGATGTTAAGGCGAAATTAACTTTTTCAACAGCCTCTTTGCAAAGCGGCGTCGTTGCACTGTTATCAAGATAAGCTTCCATTGTATATTCCTCCAAGCAACAATAAGCCATTATTAGCTTTTTTATTATACATCAAAATTCATCTACTTTCAATCATTTTATAGGTATATATATTAACAATATATAAATTTTTTTGAATTTTTTTGCGGAGAAGAAATATCTTTCCACAATACATTCTATGCAAAAGCATCATTTCTGAGAAAGCGTATGTATTTTATATAAAAACAAAATAATTTTATTGAAAATATTGACAAAGTTTTCCTCATATGTTAACTTATAAGAGCATTATGAATGCAAAAATATTAAGAAAGGAGACGGACATAATGACAAGATTAACAGTAAAGAAAATGAAAAATGATTATCCGGTAGTTGTGTCTGTTTCTGCTTAACAGGCGTATTGATTTATTGAACCCGGAAACATTTTGTTTCCGGGTTTTTTGCGTCCTTTAGGCAGAAAAGGCAAAAACAAAAGCTACGGGAGAGGAGGAAAAATGGAGAAAATCAAAAAGAAAAAGCAACGATTTGAAACCTTGAAAAACACATTTTATGCGTTCGGAATAATAACTAAATGTGCACCGTTTATGATGATTTCGCAGATTCTTACGATGATTGCATATTGGTTTTTTACAGGGTTTGTGCAGGAAATTCTGTTTTTGAAAGTTTTGCTTGATATTGTTGAAAACGGCGGCAGCTTCAGACAGTTTGCTTTTGCTGTAGCGATGTTTGCGGTTGCGGGTATTCTTGCAAAGGCAACGGATTGTTTCTTTGACTATGTATTGTCAAGACAGGTAAAGGTGTTTTACAAAAAGCTTAACCGTAAGATTTTTAAAAAGGCCGTTGAGGTTGATATGGCGTGCTTTGAAAACCCTGAGTTTTATGATAAATATCAGCGCGCGACGGAAATAATCAGCGAAAATCATTACAGCGATTTCGGCTACTTTTTTGCGATGCTGATATCGGGCTCGCTTACGGGAATATTCCTCATTGCCTATGTAATTTCAATTGATGCGCGGATATTGTTTATCCTTCTTTCAATGATTTTTGTTGTAATTTTTGAATCTTTCAAGGGTAAAATCGAAGTTAAAAAAGATAAGGAAATGACTCCGCACAAGCGTTCAAAGGCTTATGTAAAAAGAACGGTTTTCCTTCGTGAATTTGCTAAGGATATGCGCACATCGGGAATTTTCGGAGTTATGCATCAGAGGTATAAAAATGCTGCTGAAAGCAACCGCGAAATAATCAAAAAATACGGAAAGAAAATGGCTGTTCTTGAAGTTCTTTCAGGTCTTTTCGGAACGAGTCTTCCCGTTGTTATAACCTATATTTATGCGGCATACAGGTTTGCAATCAAGAAAAATTTATCAATATCAAATTTCTCTGTAATTATGACGGCGATGAGCAATCTAAAGGATGTTTTTAATGACCTCAGCGAGGCGATAGGTTCGATTCGCAAAGAAGCGGAATATTTCGGAAATCTTCGTGAGTTTTTTGAATATGAAGCAGTTGTAACGGGAGGAACAAAAGAAGCTGACGAACTTGAAACCCTTGAATTTTCAAATGTTTCATTTACATATCCTTCAGCGAAAAAGCCGTCGCTCAATAATGTTAACCTGAAGATTGATAAGGGTGAAACTGTTGCAGTTGTCGGTCAGAACGGTGCGGGAAAAACGACATTTGTTAAGCTTCTGCTTCGCTTTTATGACCCCGATGAAGGTGTTATTCTTTATAACGGAGTTGATATCAGGGAGTACAGCATAAAGTCGATTCGTGACCGTCTTGCAACTGTTTTTCAGGATTACAAGGTTTTTGCGCTCAGTGTAGGCGAGAATGTAATATGTCACGAGGTTGAAAGTGATGAGGACAGGGAAAATATTATTATGTCGCTTCGCAACAGTGGGGCATACGATTGCGTAG
>JAGAVE010000118.1 GCA_017942105.1 Clostridia bacterium
ATCACCCACCTTTTTCATATATTTGCCATTTTTTCACCCTCTCGAAGTACCTTTGTACATCTTCGGGGTTCAAAAATGTCATTCTGCAGATTTCTCGGCAGTCTCCCAGCTTGTCGAAAAATATTTTTCGACAAGCTGAAAGCTCCCTCAAAGGGAGCTTTAATTTTTATATTTCCTTGTATAGAACAAGCTCTGATGACATCGCTGACGGGATATAGATATTGATCCCCTCATATTTCAATTCTCTGCCCGAAACAGAGAACTTTTCGCCCGAGTTATCTAGCACCACTTCGTACATTTTCGAAGCATCTGCGCCCTTTAATCGGATTTTTTGAACATTCTCATTGACATTACAAAGGTTAAAAGCAGTAAGTGCGCCTCTGCTGCCGTCAGGAGCTGCGATTTCAAGAATTGAAAGACCATTGTTAAATGTTTCAGCGGCCTCGGGAGTATGGTGATAGGTCTTTGCAAAAGGCAGAAACGGCCTAATAAAATCCTTATAAACCGCTATACTGTGCTTTACAAACTCAAGCTGATTTTCGTTCATAGGCGCTGTCACGGGAGAAATGACATTGATAGACATATGTGTCAGCATCGTGTTTCTCATCTGAAGATCTAAAGAGCCGAAATTGTGACAATTCATACCTGCAAAGAGTCTGTCAACTCTCTCCGGAGGAAGAGCAACCGTCATTCCGTTTGTTATCATAACAGAAAGCGGTGCACACTGATTATCAGAGACCCATGTATGATTAAAAGCCTTCATCATTTCAAGGTCTGTTCTTCCGCCACCGCCTGCACAATTTTCAAAAATCACATTGGGATAGCGGGCTTTGAGATTTGAATATATGCGATAAACCTCTTTAAAATGGCGCATATTAAGACATTCCTTTACGCCTGTTCCCGTATCACGGAGGTTGAAATACTCCTTGTAATCTGTATTGTAATCGATTCTTAGAAGGTCAATTTTATATTCCTCTATGATTCTTGCAAGCTCGTCCTCTACCCTCTTTGCGGCTTCATCTACGGTTAAATCCATAAATCTGCGTGATTTTTTACCGAAGATATTTTCCGCTCTCCATTCGGGATGTTTCATATAATTATCGCAAAGACTGCCGAGGCTTTCAATATCCGACCACAAACCGAATTTCATACCTTTTTCGTGGCAATAATCAACAAGCTCTTTTATACCGTTCGGATATCTTTCGGGATTCGGAATATTTGTACCCGTAAAGTCGCCCCATTCAGTCTGTCTTTCCGGAGGACACTCCCATCCTGCATCAACAATAAAAACTTCACCGCCCATTTCGTGCATACGGTCGATGTAAACCTTGCTTGTCTCGACACTCATATCGTGTTCAGCACCCATACCTGCACCCACGAGCAATCCCGTCGGGTCAGCCTCTGCACGATTTAAAACAGACCTTCTTATATGCGAATGCATTTCATAGACAGCATCGTCAAAGTCACCGCAGACCATGCCCATATGTACTTCAGGAGTGATAAACACTTCACCCGGAGAGATTATATACATCGGATTGTGTGAGAGTATCTCTGCTTTGAATGTAAGATATGTATCGGTCATTTCAGGCTTTGCATCATAATCAAGAGTAAATCGGCATCCGCCACTCCAGGCAGTCTGCATAAACCAGATTTTTCCCATAAGATTGTTACGAAGCATAACCAAAGGATGACGAAAACGGTCACGGTTAAAACGGGTATCAATTGAAGTAACATCAGTTTTAAGGCTTTTCCATTGAAATTTTCCCTCTTTTGACCAACGGTCATCCGTAAAATAGCCTAACGAATAGAAGCTTTCAACATCATAGGAAACAATCAGCTTTTCGGTTTCCATTTCTTCCAGACCGCCGCTGATAATACTCAGACGGCTGAGGTTCATATTGTTTTCTGAACTGTTCTTAATTTCGCAGTATCTCGTAAACATCTGCGTTCCGTCAAGAATTGTCACGACCCTGATAATCACGGGTTTTATTGCACTTTCAAGAGTAAGTATCGCCTTGATATTATCATCGTTCTTCTCCGTTCTAAAATCAACAAAACGAAGATCAAAATCAACACTCTGACCGTCAAGCTCGATATTGAAAGCTGACGGTTCGGAATATCTGCCGTGGTCAAAGCGCGTCGGCATACAAGCCAGGAGATCAAGAGGATAGCCTGCGCCGTTCCAGCCGTTTGAAACGAGAACGCCGTCAAGAAGCATCTCTTCATATACCATATTTCCGCTACGGTAACAGAAAGTAGGCGTTTCCCCTTCTTTATAATAAACATCGAAATAATTTTTGTTATTATTCAATCGTATCATTCCTTTGCCCGGATATGGTTTAAGTATTGCACAAAGGAACTGATTTGTCAATTAAAAACAAGATTAAGGAAACCGTTCATTTTAATTGCTTGCTGTTGAAATAGTATTATATTTTGTGTATAATTTCTTATGGAGGTTGTTGAACTATACCGTAAATCTGACATCGATAAGCTTATGCAAAGTCATGATGTAACAAGGCTGCACTTTATCGGTGTTGATATGCTTTCATACCTTTTTGATGACAGATTTGATTTTTTAAGTGACCGTGAATTTGAGGAATATATGAAATTTCTGTCAAATCTCTGCGAGCGTGAAGACTGTGTCGGTCTTTCCATTCATATGCTTGACATATTCAGAAAGAATAAATGAAAGGAGTTGCATTGTATGAATTTTAAAAATATAGATAACGGAAAGGATTTTGATTTCGGCAAAACCTCTGCCGAATATGCAAAATACAGAGATATTTATCCCGAAGAGCTTTACAAAAGAATTTATGAGCTTGGTGCAGGTCATAAAAACTCATCCTGGCTCGATATCGGAACGGGTACGGGTGTTCTTCCCTTTAACCTTTACAGACACGGAGCAAATATAACCGGTATAGATATTTCGTCAAATCAGATTGAAGTTGCCAAATCTCTGGCAAAAGAAAAAGGTGCTGATAATATCAGATTTATTGTTTCACCTGCTGAAGCAACACCTTTTGAAGACAATAGCTTCGATTGCATTACTGCCGCACAGTGCTTTTGGTATCTTGACAGAGATAAAATCACCAGCGAAATCAAACGGCTTATCAAGCCAGGCGGAGTATTCATCAAAATTTATATGAGCTATACACTTGACGATGAGATCGCCAAAAAATCTCACGAGCTTGTCAAGAAAATGAACAAAAACTGGACTCCGGGAGCATCAGGCTCAAAGGATATTTACAACCATCCGTTTGAAAACGGTTCCGTAGATGTATTTGAATGTAAAATACCTTTCACTCGTGAAAGCTGGCACGGTAGAATGCTTGCTTGCAGAGGGACAATGGCATCTATGGACAAAAAAACGCTCGATAATTGGAGCAAAAAACACACTGCGATGCTGTCCCTTTATCCTGAAACATTTGAAGTCAAGCATAAGGTCTATATCGCATCATACAGATTTTGATTTCAAAACAAAAACCTGCCTTCAAATGAAAGCAGGAAAAAACTTTTTATTTTGTTTTATTAAAAACTTCATTGATCGCTTCAAGGTATCCGTATCCGTAAAGGTCATCGGGCTGAAGATAGCTCGTTTCCGTCCATTCATTCCAACTGTTCACGGTAATAAACGGGGCTTTCATCACTCCGTTACCGATTGAAGCATCTGCAAAAGCTTTTACTTTTTCGCAGGCAATTCTGAAGTTTTCAGGCGTATTGTTTTCTATTACACCCGGAACAAAATTGTTAAACCTCACATTATTATCCCAGCCGACGGAAATATTCGGATAAAACGGAATATTGAGAGACTTTGCTTCTTTCGTGATTGCGTCAATATACTTGTCAGTAACCTCTGTGTAATCACCGTCAAAATCCGTTGAACATCCCCAGTTATAGCTTGTTACGGAATCTGCGCCGAGAAAACCATACATTTCAGCAGAAGTTGCACCTTTCATTGTGTCTGAATCCGCAAGCCAATTAAAAATGCGGTTTCGCCAATGAATTATCTGCAGATGCAAATCTTTAAAACCTGCGGCAATCACCTTCTGACGGAAAGCTTCAATCCCCTTTTTGCACTCATCACTCGTGCCGAAAGAGCGTATAAAATTATCAATATCAAAAATCATATATACGGGGCACCCGTCAATGCAATAATAATTTTCTTTTGAGAAATATTTTTCAATCGTTCTGTCGCAGATTTCTGAAAAAACCTCAGGAGTAACCACGCCCTTCCATATAACAGTAGAAAGGTCTTTATCTGAATTTCGCTTATCCCAAAGATGGGTAGCATCGTGATTAGCCCACATCAGGCAGAACTTCATCTCGGTATTATTTTCAGCCTTCAGAAAGCCGTCGTTGAGGCAGTTTTCAAGAAACGGTCTGTTATCGTACCAATACCAGTCATAGATAAAAACATTCACTCCGTGAGAAACTGCACATTCAATCTGCTTTTCCATAACCTTGCTGTCAGCTTCGTTTTCGTATCCCCATAAAGGTATTCGAGGCCAGCGACAGCCTTTATATCCCTTATCCGTCATAGCCTTGACGCTCTGCCATTCGCCTATGCCTTCAGGCCAGAAAATGCGGGTTCTTGGCTCATCGCCTGTGTATGCAGGCCATATAAAAGCAGCAATATCATACTTTTTCATACAATCTCTCCTTGATAAACAGACTGTCTTGCGTGATAAATCAATATTTTCTCGAAAGGCGTTTTTCTGCTTCTTCTTTGCTGATTTCTCCGACATTGTAATCTGCCATTATCTGAACATCCTTATCATTGAGCTTATAGAAGCTCCAGATAATCAGAGCAATAACAATGCCGATGATAGGAACGATATTATAGGTAAACCAAAGTCCGTCGAGAGCTTCACTTGTCTGCTGAGCGATAGCATTGATTTTTTCAAGGTCTGCAAAGCTGCTGACCTCCTGCACAACGCCGTTGATTTCAAACTTAGTTTTGAAGCCGAACCATCCGAGAAGTGCAAGTCCCATTGAACCCGAAATAGCCGCAGCAAGCTTAACGGCAAAGGTCTGGATCGCAAATGTAATACCCTTCGCTTCCGTACCCGTAGTGTACTGACCGTATTCTGCGCAGTCGGGAGTGAATGTAAACGCAAGTACGCCCATAATACCAAGAGGAATTGCGCGAAGCATATATGTGATAACAAAGAGAATAAAATTGTTTTTCGTCGGAAGAATAAGGAAAGATAGAATAATTGTTGCAACAACGCTGATTCTGAAAAGCTTTGTTTTATCTATTTTTCTGATGATCTTCGGAACAAGAAGTGCCATTACGAGCTGCGGTAACGCCGCAACAGTACCCGTAATGAGAGATGCAAGGGAGTTATTATATATATAATAAGCAAGAATCATATGCAGGGAATTATATGTCTGAGCACCTGAATAGAAAATATAACCTACATAGTAAATAAGAAGATACTTATTGCTGACAACATACTTGAGCATACGCCTTACTGTGAACTGCTCCTCATCAACCGTCTTGTTTCTTTCCTGACAATGCTTACATATCGGGAACATAGTCGCCATAGCCACAACTGCAACGATTATTGAAACGATACCGTAGTTAAGACCGATAAATTCGCTGATAAGCACGGACACAAGAACGGTTGTAAGCGCTGAGCCGACACCGCCCGTAATACCCTTCAGCGAAAGAATCGTGTTTCTTTCCTCGATATTGCTCGTCATCGCCGTAATTATGCCAAAAGCAGGCACATCGCAGATAGTGTATGCCGTATCCCAGATAACATAGGCTATCGCGAACCAAATGAGCTTGACTGTTTCACTTGCCGCACCGGGAATAATAAAAATCGCAACAGTCGATATCGGAGTTGCAGCGCAGGCAATTTTAAGCCATGGTATATATTTCTTACCGTTCTTAAATTTGATCTTATCAAAAATGACGCCGAAGATAGCATCATTAACAGCATCCCAAACCTTTACCGCAAGCATAACTGCCGCTGATTTTACGGGATCAACACCTATGATAAGAAGGAAGGTCGTAAGATATCCTGCTATCATATTGTAAATCATATTCTGACCGAAGAAGTATGTATAATAGCTTTTTCTTTCAGTTTTCGTGGTCTGCCACAGAGGATTCTGAAGCTTTTGCTGTTTCGAGGACATAAATTTTTCTCCTTTCAGTTACAATTATTCGTCTTTAAGAGCCACAAGAATTTCTCTTGCGCTCTGCAAAACGAGGTGCGGTTTATCTTCACTTTCATCCAATATTTCCTGCGTGGTTTCGCCGCTGAGAACGAGGATTGATGTTATACCCGCATTAAGACCTGATTTAATATCCGTGTAAATTCGGTCACCTACGACACAGGTTTCATCTTCTGAAATCCCCAACGCCTCCATAGCAAGCTGAGGCATCAGAGGAGACGGCTTGCCGATTACAACCGGTCGTTTCTTAGTTGCATTATAAATCATATCACAAACACTTCCGCAATCAGGCACAGAGCCGAATTCCGTCGGGCATACATAGTCGGGATTTGTCGCGATATAAGGAAGCTCAGGACGGGTCAGGAGCATAAAGCTGACATCGTGAAGCTTCTGAAATGTAAGCTCGGTGTCAAAGCCCATTACAATACATTCAGTTTCATTGACATCCGTTGTTACCGTAAATCCCTCACGGCTGAGTTCATCCTTCAAGGACTTAGTACCGCAGACATAGAGCTTCTGCCCCTCGTGATTCTTATGAAGATAGTATGCCGTAGCCTGAGAAGATGTCATAAAATCCTCTCTGCAGGCGGTTATACCCAGAGAACCAAGCTTTTCAACATAATCATCCACGCTTTTGGATGAATTATTTGTCATAAAAAGGTATCTTCTGCCTGTATTTTTGAGAGTGTCCAACAGCTCCAATGTGAAATCAAAAAGTTGGTTTCCCAAATACAATGTACCGTCCATATCGAAAAGAAAAAGTTTTTTGCTTTTAATCAATTCATTATTCTGCATCAGTGAATCTCCTCCCGGGTTATGCCGAAAATTTCATTTTATTTTTACTTAGTCAGTATAACACAGAGCAAGCGAAACTTCAACAAATAACAGTACAAAGTGTTAATGACCACCCCTGAAACGAAGTGGTCATTTTTACAAAACAACAATATTTAATCATCAGAAAGCTCTTTTTCTGCTTCCGCCTGAATTGCAGGATCAAAAGAAAGAACAGGTTTTTCGTTTTTACCCTTAACCTTTCGGTCTACATAGTTTTTGGTAATTTTCATAACAAGCGGGAACAATACAACAACTCCGATAAGGTTGGGAATCATCATAAGACCGTTGAATGTGTCAGAAATATCCCACGCAAGAGACGAAGTCATTACCGCACCGAAAATAACGGTTACAACATGGATTATCTTGAAAATAACGGTTGTTTTGGCACCAAAAAGATATTCCCAAGCCTTTGAACCGTAATGAGACCAGCCGAGAACAGTCGTGAATGCAAAGAGGAACATTGCAATTGCAACGAATTTCTCACCGATATCTCCCCATGAAAAGACTGAGTTGAACGCACCTGCGACCAGAGTTGCATCAGAAAGACCTTCTGCAAGCGCACCTGTTTTTGTATCAAATACGCCTGAGGTGAGTACGACAAGCGCTGTCATCGTGCAGACAATCATTGTATCTGCGAAAACCTCGAAAATACCCCACATACCCTGCTTTACCGGTTCTTTTACATTAGAGTTTGAATGAACCATAACCGAAGAACCGAGACCTGCCTCGTTTGAGAAAACGCCTCGCTTGAAGCCCTGCGTAACCGCTGCACTGATCGCAGCACCAAGAGTACCTCCGACAAAAGCCTCAGGCCTGAAAGCATTGACGAAAATAGTTCTGAATGCCGGAACAATCTGCTGATAATTCACGCCGATAATAACAAGGCTGCCTGCAATAAAAAGAACGATCATAACAGGGACGATTTTTTCTGCAACGCTTGCAATTCTCTTAAGTCCGCCGAGCGTAATAAGAGCAACAAGAACCATAATAACCACGCCAAGAACAGCATTATAAAGTGAAACCCCACCCATAATCTGAACCGATGAAAGCTTCTGAACATCAAAAGCTGATGAAATGTTTGCAACAATTTTATTGACCTGGCCCATACTTCCGATACCAAAAGATGCAAGCATCGTAAAGATGCAGAAAAGAACAGCAAGAATCTTGCCGATTGTTTTACAGCCTTTTTTACTGCCGAGACCATCGCGCAGATAATACATTGCGCCACCGGACCATTCACCGTTTATATTACGGCGACGATAATAGATACCCAGAACATTTTCAGAAAAATTTGTCATCATTCCGAAAAACGCTGCAACCCACATCCAGAAAACAGCACCTGCACCACCGATGCAGATAGCAGCAGCGACACCTGCGATATTACCTGTACCGACCGTTGCCGCAAGTGCCGTACAAAGAGCCTGAAACGGTGAAATCGAACCCTTTTTCTTTGAATGACCGATAACATTTTTGTTGAAAAGGCTGCCGATAGTGTTTTTCCACCACAAGCCAATATGAGTTACCTGAAACACCTTTGTACAGACAGTCATAAGAATACCCGTTCCTATGAGCAGAAACAGACCAAAACTGCCCCAGACGACACCATTGACATAGCCATTAACCTCTGCCACTTTTTCAAAAAAGCTTTCCATAAATAAACCTCCGAATAAATGAAAATAAAAAAGTCGGATTACAAGGCGTAATCCGACAAAAGCACAATTTTCCCCCGAAAAAAACGGGTAATAAAACTTTGTCCTTTTGCCTGAGAGATTAGCAACAAGCCTTGCCCCTTCGGCACTCAATTTAATGAGCTTCTCCAAAGTTATGTCCGTTTGCAGTCCTTTTCCCTTTCGGGAAGCCTGAGAGCGTTACTCCTTCGGCAGCATCTGCTTCTTCTGCAAACATCAACCATAATTTTTAATTTTCAGCATTATATCATCTGTCTGTGATAAATGCAACTGTTTTTTTGAACAAATCTTATTATAAATACGGGCATAAAACTGTCATTCTATACTCTTATAAAAGCTTACTTATAAATTCGCAAACCGGAGATGCTTCATTTTCTCTTTTTTCTCTGCCGGAAAATACGCATACAGCCTTTACACTTACTGATTATATTCAGACTTCAGTATAATTATATCATCAGTTGTTATATTCCGATAAAGCGGACCTTATCTTCATAAACCTTTTCCTTAATTTGACAAAAACAGATACACCTTAATTTGACAAAAACAGATACAAATGGTTGAAAATGTAAAATATATGTGGTATACTTTTTTCGATTAAATTTTATTTTGGGGTGTATATTATGTCAAAATGGATTGATAACAAAACCGTAATCATAACGGGCGCATCAAGCGGCATCGGCAAAATGCTCGCAGAAAGACTTATGAAGGAGCACAACTGCAAGGTAATCGGTGTTGCAAGAAGCGAGAAGAAAATGATCGCTTTCGTTGAAGAGCTCGGCAGCTATGCAAAGCTTTTTCAGTACAAGCTTTTTGATGTTTCAAGCTATGACAACTGGCAGGAATTCCATGACTGGCTTGTTGAAAACAATATCAAGCCCGATGTTCTTATCAACAATGCGGGTGTTCTCCCCCGTTTTGACAGACTTATGAACTATACCAAGGAAGAAATTGACGAATCAATTAACATTGACTTCTATTCAGCAGCTTATTCTTCAAAAATTATGCTTCCTCTTCTTCTCAAGAGCGAAACACCTGCAATTATCAATGTTGCATCGTCAGCAGCGCTTATGGCTCTCGGCGGAACATCAATGTACTCTGCAAGTAAGGCAGCCGTTAAGGGTCTTACCGAAGCTATGAGAGAAGAACTCAGAGGCGAGATTTACATAGGTCTTGTGTGCCCCGGCTTTACCAAGACAGACATTTTCAGAAATCAGGGTGCAACAGACGGAATGGATCTTATCAATATGGTTTCAACTCCTTGCGACAAGGCAGTTAACAAAATTCTTCACGGAATTCTCAACAAGAGATCTTATATCGTCGTTGGTTTTGACGGCAACGCAATGGGCAGATTTAACAGACTTATGCCTGTTCAGGGTTCAAGACTTTTCAGCTCAGTAATCAAAGCATTTAAGATTGACCTTTTTGCTTCAACCTTCGGATACGAAAAGAAAGGCGATAAGAAGAGTAAGTAAGATTGTTTTTTAACTTAGATTTCATCTTGTTAATCAGCAAAAAAACAAGCAGAGCGAAGATTTTATTCGCTCTGCTTTTTCGTTGCAATTAATATTCGAGTTTTGCTAACAACTTTTGTTAAGATAGAATGAGTAAAATTTAAGATTAATAGAATAAGTAAGTGTCTTTGTACGCAATGAAATATCGCTGTGCGATATGAAATAATCCTTACGGATTGTGAATTATTTTGCCGTTGGCAAAATGTGAAATGAAATTCGCATTTTATCATTTACGAAGCAAATATTTCATAGCGAAGCTATTTCACTTGGTGAAGCCAAATTTCACTCGCCACAAGGCGAATTTCGTTGAAAAAGAAAAGACACGCCGCCGCGTGTCTTTCTTTTTCTGGTGGAGACGGTGGGGATCGAACCCATGACCTCTTGAATGCCATTCAAGCGCTCTCCCAGCTGAGCTACGCCCCCGTGTTTGAAGTAATAAGTAATAAGTAATAGGTAATAGGTAATAAGTGAAGGTGTGATATGTGCATCTATGCGAACTTCACTTCTCTCAAATCTGACGGTATTATACACCAACTGTTACGATTTTGCAATAGTGTATACCATTTATTTTTGAAAATATACGAAATTTCGTTGACGGAATTATTAAAATATGTTAAAATTAGGAGAAAAATTATACCAAGGAGGGTGTTTCCTATGGCAAAGAAAACCGTAGCTCTTACAGGTTCTTCGGGAACAATGGGTTTCCAGGGATTTTTGGAGCTCTATAAGAAAAAGGACAAGTACAACATCGTATTGCTCAATCGTGACAGCGCAAAAAATCGCAAAAAGTTTGAGCCTTACATGAACGATCCTTCAATCAAGTTTGTTTGGGGTGACCTTACAAAGTACGAAGACGTTCTTGAAATGGTAAACGGTGCTGACTATGTTCTTCATGTTGGCGGTATGGTTTCTCCCGCTGCTGACTACTATCCCGTTAAGACTCAGAAAACAAATGTCGCGGCTGCTCAGAACATCGTTAAGGCTGTCAAGGCTCAGCCCGACCCCGATGCAGTTCACGTTGTTTACATCGGTACTGTTGCTGAAACAGGCGACCGTAACGCTCCGATTCATTGGGCAAGAACAGGTGACCCGCTTAAGGTAAGCGTTTACGACCACTATGCTATCAGTAAGATCAAGGCTGAGGCTGTTTTCGCCGAGTCAGGTCTTAAGCATTGGGTTTCACTCCGTCAGTCAGGTATCCTCTACCCTGCAATTCTTAAGAATCTTGAGCCTATCATGTATCATGTTCCCATCAACGGCGTTCTTGAATGGGCAACAGTTGAAGACTCAGGCCGCCTTCTTGCAAATGTCTGCGGCGACGATATTCCTGAGGAATTCTGGAGACGATTCTACAACATCGGTTCAGGTGAAGAGTACAGAATCACTAACTACGAGTTTGAAGAGCTTCTTCTCGGCACACTCGGTCTCGGTTCTCCCAAAAAGCTCTTTGACCCGCACTGGTTTACAACACGCAACTTCCACGGTCAGTGGTACTATGACGGTGATGAGCTTGAGAAGTATTGCCACTTCCGCGCAAACATCCCCGTTAAGCAGTATTTCAAGAGCATGATGAATAAGGTTGAGTCTTTCTACAAGCTCGCTTTCCTTGCTAAGCCGTTTGCTCCAATTCTCAAGAAGCTTTGGATGAAGAAAATTGCTGAAACTCCTGAGTACGGCACACTTTGGTGGGCTGAAAACAAGGTTGATGTCAGAATGAAGGCTTACTACGGCAGTATGGAAGAATACAACGCACTCCCCAGAACATGGGATAAGTTCAACATCATCATCCCCTCAAAGAAGAAGACTTCAAGCGATGTTCTCATTCTTGACCACGGTTATGATGAGACAAAGCCGTTTGATTCTCTTACTCTTGAAGACCTTCAGAAGGCTGCTGAGTTCAGAGGCGGTAAGTGCCTTGCAACAGAAATCGTTGATATGTACACTCCTGTTAAGTGGGTAAGTGCTCGCGGCAACGAATTCGAAATGTCTCCCAACCTCGTTCTTCGCGGCGGTCATTGGTGCCCGGCAGAGCTTCCTTGGCCCTGGGATTATGACACAGAGACAAGAATCAACCCGTTCTTTGCTCAGGTATGGGATCGTAAGGACGAAAACAATGTTTACGGCCCTGAAATCTTTGATAACTTTAAGGAGAAGGTTACAGAATAATGAAAGTATTTATGATTGGCGGCACAGGCCTTCTCGGCTGCGAAGCTGCAAGAATCTTTATTGAAAGAGGTCACGAGGTTAAGAGCGTTGCTCTTCCTCCCCTTCCCGAAGGAGCTCCGATTCCTCCCGAGATGGAAATCGAGTTCTGCAATATTTACGAAAAGAGCGACGAAGAAATCAAGGCTATGCTTGAAGGCTACGATTCATTCATCTTCGCTGCAGGTATCGACGAAAGAGTTGAATTCCCTGCTCCCGTTTATGATGCATACTACAAGTATAACATCGCTCCTCTTAAGAGAATCCTTCCCATCTGTAAGGAAGTTGGTATGAAAAACGCAGTTATCCTCGGTTCATACTTCTCATTCCTTCACAAGAATTATCCTGAACTCAAGGCTACTGAGAAGCATCCGTACATCAGAAGCCGTATTGATCAGGAAGAAGTTGCTTTCTCTTTTGCTGATGAGAACTTTGATGTTGCAGTTCTTGAGCTTCCGTACATTTTCGGAACTCAGCCCGGCAGAAAGCCCGTATGGGTTATCCTCATTGAGCAGATCAAGATGATGGATAAGCTTCCCTGCACAATGTATCCCGGTGGCGGTACAGCAATGCTTACAGTTCGCCAGGTTGGTGAAGTTATCGTTGGCGCTGCTGAGAAGTCAAAGGGTGCTAAGGCATGGCCGATCAGCATGTATAACATGACATGGAAGGAATTCCTCAAGATTGTTTATGCTGCAAGAGGTATGGGTGAAAACCGTAAGATCATCAGCGTTCCCCCGTGGATGATGCGTATGGGTCTCGGCAAGGTCAAGAAGGAATATGCTGAAAAAGGCATTGAAAGCGGTATTGATGTTGACGGACTTGCAGATATTATGGATATCAACCTCTTCATGGATACAAAGTACAGCCGTGAGCTCGGCGCAACAGACGATGACATCAAGGCTGCAATCTTCGATTCAATCAAGGTCAGCCAGGCTGTTTATGACGGCAAGGTTCAGCTCCTTGGTATGAAGGGCGAATAATTAAGTTACATAAAAACTCCTGAATGCTCGCGCATTCAGGAGTTTTGTTTCATCTTAAGCGAAGCTAAACTTCGTTATTTAAAAACCTTTCTGTTTATAAGGAAGCAATAAGTCTTCGCCATTCTTATAATATCCGTTCCAATTATATGCCTTCGACATATAATTGGAACGGATATTATTAAAAAAAGTCACCTTTGTCATTAGACAAATGTGACTTTTTTCGTGGCAAAGAGCGACCAAAAGTAGTATAAGTGGGGGTAAGAACGACCAAAAGTAGTGTGCGTTATCTATTCTAGAAATTGGTATTTGTCGCTCTTAATTAGTCCTCCGTCATTATTCTCCAAAACAGCTTTTCAGCAATTATATAAGTACTGTGTTCTCCGTTAGTGGAAATCGGTTTTTCTTCCGTATAATTTATGGGATTGTAACCA
>JAGAVE010000119.1 GCA_017942105.1 Clostridia bacterium
ACCATAGAGTCATCGTTGGGCTCAACTATATCAACATGATCTCCGCAAAGCTCTTCACCGTGATGATTTATACTTTTATATCCGATATCAGCACATAAATCATTCATTGGTTATTGACTCCTTCAGCTTTGCAAGAGCGATTTTTGTTTCTGCGGCTGTTTCGCCGAGAAGTGAAGCAATTTCCTGAACAATACGCATCTGCTTTTCAACAACCTTGTCCGCAACCTCAACGGTCTGCTTACTGATGTTGTCCTTTCTTTCCTTTGCATACTGTTCATCGGTTACATCACGCATAATTCCGACAAGAAGTCTTGAATCACGGTCATATACGATTGTCTGTTCAATGTAACGCTTATATTCTGCAAGGTATACACGCTCATTATGAATTTCCCTGCCCGTATCGCGAACCTTCATAAACGGAACAGGATCAAGAATTCTGATAACCTGCGTGCCGAGAACATCGGATGCATAACGGATATTCATAATCTCTCTTGCAGCCTTGTTGATCTGTTGAACCTCAAGCTGATCATTAAGAACAATAAGTCCGTTCGGCGAACTGTTAACAATTGTATCCGAGAAACTTTCTGCCTTATCCTTAAGGAACGGAAGGCACATTGAGCTTTCCGCTTTGCCCTGAATGATAGCAATTGCTTTTTCACGGCAGGTGTTGTAACCGCAAGAACCGCAGTTAAGCTCCTGTGAGGGCTTGAATTTACCCATCTGTCGAAGGACACTATTGATTTCCTGTTCTGAAGGTACAGGTGAACGCTGTTCGATAAACTCGAAATGCTTTTTCAGATCCTTTGCCTTGGGCTGAGAAACCTCGAAATCCTTTGTACCTGCATAATTGGCAATAGCAATATAATCTCTGACTGTTTCTGTATGGTGATATTTTTCCATAACCGGACCGCCCATACAGCTTCCGACACAAGCTGACATCTCAATAAAGCATTTGTGGATTTTTCCGCTTTCAATATCCTTTAGTGCGGCAATACAGTTTTCAACACCGTCAAGGGCTAAGTATGTATATCCTGTATTCTCCTGTGCCATTGTTTTTAGCACTCCGCCCGTTGTCGGGAAGAAACGCGCACGAGAGCAGATGTCATTATCCTTTTCCGGCTCAATCTCTATATTTTCAGATTTTAACCATTCGGTCAATTCTTCAAAAGTAAGCACTGCATCAACAATGCCTTCATAATGCTCAGCCTCATCCTTTTTCGCAACACAAGGTCCGATGAAAACCGTCTTTGCATTCTGATATCTCTGCTTTATATCGTTACAATGCGCCTGCATCGGAGATACAACATCAGCAAGATACTCAAGAGCTGACGGATAGTGCTTCTGGATGAGAAGGTTTATTGAGTGACAGCAGGAAGAAATGATAATATCTCTTTCTTCTTCATCGATCATTCTTTCATATTCGTTTTTTACGATTGTTGCACCAACAGCAGTCTCTTCAACATCATAAAATCCAAGTTTTTTGAGAGCTTTTCTCATTGAATTGATTCCTGCTCCATCATAATTAGCAACAAAAGACGGAGCAAGAGAAACAATAACAGGCTCGCCCGACTGAAGAAGCACCTTTACCTTCTCTGTCTCGTCAACAATCTCCTTTGCATTCTGCGGACATACAACAAAGCACTGACCGCAAAGAATACACTCGTTGCCGATGATGTGCGCCTGATTGCCTGAAAAACGGATCGCCTTTACAGGACAATGGCGGATGCATTTATAGCAGTTTTTGCAGTTTGATTTTTTTAGTGTCAGACAATTAGGCATTATCCATTACTTCCCTTCGTTTAATTTCTGAAGTACATTTTCCTCAAAAAACTCTTTGAAGCTTTCTTTTGTTACGCCTGTGTAAATATCATCATCGACCTGCAGGGTTACACCAATACGATTGCACTTGCCGATACAGAAACTGCCGGCAAGCGCAACCTCGTCTTCAAGATGATAATCACTGACGGCTTTCTGCAGAAGCTCCACAATTTCGGGTGAACCCTTCAAGTGGCAAGAGCTGCCTACACAAACCTGAATCAGCATATTATACCTTTTCCTTTACATTCTTATTGAAGAATTCTTCTACTGTTTCAGGAGTAACTGAGAAGAAATCGTTGTCTACTGTTACACAAACACCCTGCTGACATTTGCCCATGCAGAATGTGCCGCCAAGCTCAACCTTATCGCCAAGATTATTCTCTGCGATGAGATACTGAAGCTGTTCTACTACCTGACGAGAACCTTTGATATGACATGAACTACCGATACATACTGTAACTTTCATATTAAAATCTCCTTATTCGTAATCTACAACATCAACCCATGAAAGAAGGAATTCTCTTTCTTTCTCATTGCCCTTTACTGACTGTGAAGCGGCAACAATCGGCATCCACTTCTGAACATACTGCTTAGCTGTGTTACTCTTCTTGCAGAACATATCAAGATATGTCTTTGCTCCTTCGATATCGCCGTTAAGCCAGAAGAGAAGGTAAGTTCTTGCTGCATCGGCTGAAGCGTTACCCTGAGTAGCGTGAGCCCAGTCAAGGATATAAGGTGTGCCGTCTTCTGTGATAATGATGTTTGAGGGGTTAAGGTCGCCATGGCAAACCTTCTTGTGCTTCGGCATACCCTCAAGGCGTGTATGAAGGTCATAACGGGTTGTTGCATCAAGCTCGCTGATGCTGATTTTTCTGTTCATCTTATCCTTGAGCTTGTTGAGAAGTGCACATTCCTTTGAATGAATACCGAGCTGAATATCAACAAGAAGTTCAATATATTCGTTCTTCTTTTCCTCATCCTCGTCCATAAGCTGCTGAAGTGTTTTGCCCTTGATATATTCTGAAACAATTGCCCATTTACCGTCGAGCATTGTTACTTCAAGAATCTTGGGGATGTTAAGGCCCGTTTCTTCAATACGAGCCTGATTGAGAGCCTCGTTGAGAACATCTGCTTTTGAATAATCTTCGTTAAAAACTTTAACGCACTTGTCACCGTCACTATAGATAGTTTTGTTATTTCTTACTGCTATTACTCTGTCAAGTTTCATTTCAGTTTCCTCCCTTAATTATGCTTTTTTACCCTTGCGGTATGTTACTTTAACTTCGTCAACCTTTGCGCCGTCTTCAATATCTGC
>JAGAVE010000120.1 GCA_017942105.1 Clostridia bacterium
ATGTAATGATATAATTAGTCGAATTTTAAGAAGGTGATTATATGGGAAAAGAAAGAAAATATGCGCATAATCCGCAGGCAATCAAAAATCTTGCAATCGGCGGAATATTGACAGCTCTTGTTGTAGTTTTGCAGATGATGGGAACATTCGTAAAGTTTGGTCCGTTTGCAATTTCGCTTGTTCTTATTCCGATTGTACTCGGTGCCGCATTGTGTGATTATAAAATAAGCACATGGCTCGGATTTGTTTTTGGCGTTGTTGTTCTTTTTACGGATGCGGCGGCTTTTTTAGCTGTAAGCGTTCCGGGTACGGTAATAACCGTTCTTTTAAAAGGAGCATTGTGCGGTCTTGCGGCAGGGCTTACATATAAAGCGCTTGAAAAGGTTAACAGATATGTTGCGGTTATTGCAGCAGCGATGGTTTGTCCGATTGTTAACACGGGTGTTTTCCTTCTCGGTTGCGTGGTGTTTTTCTTTGATGCAATCAGGGCGATGGGTGCGGACGCAGGATTTGACAATGTTGCGAAGTTCCTTATCTTTGGTATGGTAGGTATCAACTTCGTTGTTGAGCTTACGGTTAATCTGATTCTTTCTCCGGTTGTTGTAAGGCTTTTGGATTTCAGTAAAAAAATCAATAAGTAAATTTTAAATTACAAAAATGAAAGTTCGGCTGATATAATATACCTACAACGACAAGGGGTGGGTATTATGGAAAAATTGATGAAATTTACGGCCGTTCTTTTTGCTTTTACAGTCGTTCTTTGTATTTTTTGCTATAACTCAGAAGATTATGTAGCAAAAACTCATACGACAACAACTGTTTCAACAACAGCGGAAAGTCATACCGACGCGGAAAATGTTGATGTTGAAACGGATAAAGAGACAGAGGGTCAGAAAGCAGAGATTGAAAATCAATAAAGAGAGGTAGATTTTAATGGGACGCTCATCAAGTGATTTTATAGTTCCTTATAACGCTGAGAGCTTCAGACCTGTGATAGAAGATTTCCTTTTTTCAGAAGGGTATAAAGCAAAAAATAAGGACGGAGAGCTCGTTTACCAAAAGGGCTCAGGACTTATGATGGGACCAACATTCATCAGATTCCTTGCGAACGGAAATTATGCGAGGGTTGAAGTGTGGATGAAATATGCTGTTTTGCCCGGTGTTTATGTAGGCGAATTAGACAACAGCTCCATCGTCGGTTCGGCGGTGAAAGGTCCTCTTAAAAAAAGAGTTAATTATATTGAGTCGTTGATTATGCAAGGCGGCGGGCAACTGATTGGTCGCGATATGCCGGCAAACCCGAATATTTTTCCTCCGGCATATATGCAACAGATGTATCAGCAACCCGTATATCAGCAACCGCCTATTCAGCAGATGTATCAGCCTTCTGCGCCTCAGGGAACGGTGGCTTGCGCAAATTGCGGAAGCGCGAATCCTGGCGGTTCGGTTTTTTGCAGTAGTTGCGGAACAAAATTATAAACCTTACCCTATGCCTTACAGCAGTACCCTTAAGCAACTCACAATAAGATATTTTATTATCAAAAGGAAATTTGATTATGAAAAAATTTGTTGCACTGTTTATGGCGCTTATTATGTGTTTTAGCCTTTTCGGATGTGATAGTTCCGACAGCAACAGTAAAAAAACAACAAGATGGTCAAGAGAAGAAGCTGAAGACAGTTACGATGACAATAATGACGATGACTATTACGATGATTTCTATGATGATGACTATTACGATGATGATACCGATGATGATTATGTAACAACTACCACAACGAAGAAAAATACAAACAGCAACACAGGTTCATCATCAACGACACCCAAAAATCACGGAACACATTATGCAGCTGACGGTGATTCATACATTCTGAATGTAGGCGACACAATCGTTCTTAAATGCAAAGAGGTTGAGAATACGAACCATTATGATACCAGATGGACAGTATCGCATCTTTTTAGTGCGGATGGTGCGTATGACAATAGCCGTGCCTGTACTCTGAAAGCAATAAAACCCGGTTCAGGTACTGTTTATCTTACAGTCAGTGTAGGTGAGACCGGAAAGAGAAAGATTACACAGCATAAAATAAACTTTACGGTAACGGGCGAGGCTCCAACCAGAGCTCCTTCGGGTGGTTCTTCAGGTAGCTCTTCAGGTGGCTCATACGGTGGTTCATACGGTGGTTCATACGGTGGTTCAGACTACTGTGCACACTGCGGAAACACGGGCAGACTTGATTGCGGTGCCTGCATTGGAGGATACATTACAACATCAGCTATGGGTATTACAGAAACAAGACCCTGCGGTGTTTCATCGTGTCAGGGCGGAACGAGAGACTGCCCATATTGCTGATAAAATTTAACCGACTGACTTTAAGTCAGCCGGTTTTTGTTATTTTCTTAGCTTTTTTTAAAGTGGTTTCGTTTGCAATGTAAACTCCTGCGCAGAGGGCAAGGAGGACAAACGGCATAATCTTAAAAGTAATAAGAGTTGCGGCATAGCCGAAAACGAGCTGGATTGCAAATCCGATACCGTAAGCACCACCCATATGGTATCCCGTAAGGTCAGCGGAATAGGTTGTGCCGAATCGCTCAGGAACGCTGTGAAGAATACTCGGGAAGATCGGGCCGAAGCCTGTTCCGATAAGAATGAAACCGATAAGCGAAAGCTTTCCTAAAGGAAGAGCGAAAACAATAATTCCGACAAAGGCTGTTATAATTCCTGCGCGAATGAGTGTTTTGTCGTTAAATTTCATGGAGGCAAAGCCTGCAATGATTCTGCCGAGCATAATTCCTCCGTAATAAAGCGAGAGCCATTTTGCGGCTTCATCGGGTGCAATGAGAAATGTGTTGACGGCGTAGGTAGCACCCCAGGTTCCGATTGAGAATTCCATTCCGCAGTAAAGCCCCATTGAAAGGATGCTTGTTATAACACCTTTGATTTTAAGCAGGTCAAAAAGCTTCGCACTTCCTGCCTGTGTATCGGTTTCGCTGTCTTTGATACTTTTTTCAACCTTATCCCATTTTTTTACGGAAAGCAGGATAATCAAGGTTATTAAAAGCTGAAGAATAGCGACGATACGGTAACCCATTCGCCAACTGCTAAGCTCATCCGAAAGAAAAGCAGACATTATAAGCGGACTTATCGTAACGCCGAGACCCCAGCAACAGTGAAGCCAGTTCATATGGCGCGCTTCATAGTGAAGCGAGACGAAGTTATTAAGACCCGTGTCAATAGCGCCTGCACCGTAGCCGAGGATGACGGCGAAAAGCATCATAACAACGATATTCGGTGAAAAGCTCATTCCGAGAAGCGCTGCGGCTGTCATAAAGGTTGAAACGAGAGTGACCTTGGCGGTTCCGAATTTACGGAGCATCTTGCCTGCGATGAAGCTGACTCCGCCTGTGCAGATACCGGTTATTATTCCGTAATACGAGGCGAAGGATTCGCTTATGCCGAGGTCTCTGTGCGCGACGGGCCACGCTGCACCGAAAAGCGAATCGGGCAGACCGAGCGAAACAAAAACTATATAAATTACGATGAGGAGAGCTGTCATAAGAATCACCTTGAAACTGAGTGCAACGGTTTTAATTTTCAACTCAGCATAGCAGATTGGAACGCAATTTGCAATAAGTAAACGGAATTATTGACAGAAAAAATTAAATTTGTTAGTATTGAAAAAGAAACCGTATGGGGGTGAGCTTGTGATTTCGGAAGTAAAGAGGGTTAACGGTCAACCGAGGCTTTTTGTTGGCGGTGAGGCGGTTCCTCAGATGGCTTACATAACCTATAAAACTGAGAATAATCGCTATGAGAATTTTTCAAAGGCAGGCGTAAAGCTTTATTCGGTCAATCTGAATTTTTCTGAAGCTCCGATTGGAGAGATTGCACCCGTTCTTGTTTTTCAGAAAGGCATTTTTCAGAATGGTGAGCCTGATTTTTCCATCGTTGATAAAAACTTTGACGAGATCTTATCTGTCTGCCCTGATGCGTTGATTTTCCCGAGAGTGAATGTCAATCTCTCTCTTGAATGGGAGAGGGAAAATCCTGATGAGCTTTGCGAATACGGGATGAATAAAAGAACGAGAGTGTCTCTTGCCTCTGATTTATGGGCGCAGGAAGTTAAAGATAAGCTGATAAGTCTGATTGATTATATCGAAAACAGCCGATATGCTGATAATGTTATCGGCTATCAGATTGCAGGAGGAAATACGGAGGAATGGCTTCCTTTTGAGGATTACGGAGCTTATGGTAAACGGGCAAAGGAGAAATTTCTCAGGCTTTGCGAGGAGAAAAATCTTGAAAAAAACGAAGAGAATTATTTCCGTTTTGCCTCTGAGATGACGGCGCAAAGAATTATCGAATTTGCATCGGTTGCAAAGGATGCTGTCAGAAATCGGAAAATTGTCGGCGCTTTTTACGGCTACACGATTGGCTGTCCGCACAGGGTACAGTGCCACCTCGCGCTCAATAAAATTCTTGAAAGCGATAAAATTGATTTTCTGTGCTCGCCGCTGACTTATGCTCATGCCCGGCAACCGGGACTTGACCCGTATCCGATGGTGCCGATTGATTCGCTCTCCCTTCACGGCAAGCTTTATTTTTCGGAAAACGATATAAGAACGCATCTTTCGCGACCGCCGAGTCCGCATCCCCGTTATTCGATGCCGATATGGTTCGGCCCGGGAAGGGAAACGAGTATTGAACAGATAAAACTGAATTTCTGCAGAGCATTCACCCACGGTCACGGAATGTGGTGGTTTGATATGTGGGGTGGCTGGTACGATGATGCAGAGATGATGGAAAATTTTTCGAAGATGCAGAAAATCTGCGAAAACGGTATGGATAAGAAGTCTTCCGAGATCGCGGTTTTTACAGATGAAAACTGTTACTTTGCACTGAGAGACCATAAAAATATTATTTTGAATATCTGCAACTCAATCGGTCTTTCGGGTGCGATGTACGATATTTTTCTTGCATCTGATTTCGAAAAGGTTTATAATAAATATAAGATTTGTGTTTTTGTTCAGCCGAAGGAAACCGAGCTTATGAGCAGTTGCATAAAAACAGCGAAAGAGAATCGGAAAATCGCAACGGTCATTACGGACGATGACGAAGTGGATTGCGAGTTTTTCAAAAAGCTTTTTGAGGATAACGGAATAACCGTTCCGACGAAGCAGAAGGCGGTTGTTTACAATTCGGAAAAACACATTGTTTTCTATGCACATGAAAAAGGAAAATACGATTTTTCCTTTGACGGAAAAAATATGTTTACGGATCTTTTTACAGGCAAAGAGATTTCTTTCCCGACGGAGATAAAAAAGACAGTATGCTGGTTATTTGAAAGGAGCGAATTATGATTTTTCAAAAAATATGGGCAATTCTTACGTTGCCGCTTTTGCTTATTACGATGCTCACAACGCCTCAGGGAAGAGACACTGAGACGGCAGACCTGATTTCAAGCCATACCTTCGTTTTCGAAAATGCGCTTCCGATGGGTCAGGGTATAACGACGGACGGAGAGTATTATTACACAAGCGGCTCAATAACGGCACTCAATCTTACGGCGCTTGCGAAATTCACCGTTGAAGATATGAAAAAGGTAGACAGCAATGTTAATCCTCTGCCTGAAAAATGTACTGACAGAGGCAATAACCATATCGGCGGAATCAGTTGGTATAACGGCAAGATATATGCTTCTGTTGAGGGTGGCGATGAATGCTATGCTTGCATTGTTGTTTTTGACTGCGAAACGCTTGAGCCGACGGGTGAGGTTTATGATCTTCCGAATGAGCTTTATGATGACGGTGTGCCGTGGTGCGCTGTTGATACCAAAACGGGATATCTTTACGCGTCAAAGTGGACGGATATCGAAACGATACGGGTTTATGATATCAACAATTCAATGAAGCCGGTGCGAGATATCGACCTTAAGGGCATTGAGAAGATTCACCGTATTCAGGGCGGCGAGTTTTATGAGGGTAAGCTCTACCTTTCCGAAGATATTGAGAATAACGGAACACTGAAAAATATCCTTGAGGTCAATGTTTCAACAGGTTCTGTCAGGGTTGCCGCTCAGCGAGATGTCGGCGGAGACAATATTGAAGCCGAGGGTCTGACCTTCTGCAAGAGCGAAAACGGAGCAGTTATGCATGTGCTTGATTATAACAAGGTCATAGGAATAACTGTAAGACATTATAAAGTCGATTTTTCCTGAAATTTGTTTGATTTTTTTAAATTATGATATATAATTTTAAGGTAAGGAGGAATGTAACTGTGAGAAGTTCATTCAAAAAATTTATTTCTGTTTTGATGGTGATAATTATTATGGCGGGTATTTCAGTCAATGCTTTTGCGGCAGATGTCAGCACGACGGCAAAGGCGCTTCAGTTCAATAATGACGGCAAGTTCAGAATTATGCATGTTACGGATACGCATCTTGATGATGATAATGTTGATGCTTCAGTATGGCTCATAGCTCAGGCTTGCGATAAAGAAAAACCCGACCTCGTTGTTATAACGGGTGACAATGTTCAGAATTGCGACGATGCAAGCAAAACAAAGGGTTATATTGACACGCTTATGTCTGTTTTTGAACAGAGAAATATTCCTACGGCTGTAACCTTCGGTAACCACGATTCAGAAGTCGGCGCGATGTCCCGCGAAGATCTTATGGCATACTATAATACATATTCCTGCTCTGTTTCGATAGACGACGGCCCGTCGCTTTCAGGTTGCGGTACATATAACATCCCCGTTATGTCTTCCGATGGTTCAGAGGTTAAGTTCAATGTATGGGTGTTTGATTCAAACGACTATGACGGTGAAGGTCATTACGGTAATGTAAAGGCAGACCAGGTTGAATGGTATAAGCAGAAGTCGGACGAGCTCAAGGCAGCAAACGGCGGCGAGGTTGTTTATTCTGTTGTTTTCCAGCATATTATCGTGCCTGAGGTTTATGATGCGCTTAAAAAGGTTGACAGAAAGAAGCTTTTCTCTTACGAGCACATAATAAATAAAGGTGAGTATTATATGTTTGACCCGAACGGCGTTAATTTCGGTACGCTCAACGAAACTCCCTGCAGCGGTTATTATAATGACGGTCAGTTTGACGCAATGGTTGAAAAGGGCGATGTTCTCGCAATGTATACGGGTCATGACCATACGAACGGCTTCGGCGTAAGGCATAAGGGTATTGACATCAGCAATACGATCAGTACGCGCTATAATGGAGACGCTTTCTCTTCTCAGTACGGCTACAGAATTATTGATATCGATGAAGACGACACATCAAAGTATACTTCACGCGTTGAGCATTGGTACGATATGTTCACTCTTGAGGATATCAATAACCTTCGCAAGTCAGGCGACGATTACGGCTGGAAGCTTGCTCTTGATGTTGATTTCAAAGGCTTCTTCCAGAAGACCTTCGATGTTGTTTCAAGAACCGTTGTTTCAATCTTTACAGGCAGACAGATCACATACGCAGATTAATTTTAAAGGCAGTTGACGATTTTCGTTGACTGCCTGATTCTTTTTTAGTATAATTTAACCGTTATTGAGAATGAAAAGAGGTTTTGCTATGGTAAAAATTATCAGCGTTCTTGTTTCAATTCTGATGTTTATTTCTCCTGACCTGGTTATGTTTCTTGATCTTCCGAAAATTCCTTCGGGGCAGGAATTGAATCTGGAAGAACGATTTGTCCTTGTATGGGAGGATGATTTTAACGGCGACAGCCTTGATAAAGAAAAGTGGAACGACAACCAGTCGGTTGATACTCTTCATTGGGGTCCCATCCGTAAGGGTGGATATTGGCACAAGGATATGATTTCTGTCAGGGACGGGAATCTCGTTATTTCAACGCGGTATATGGAAAACGGACTTGAAGGCGAAACCTATGGCTCACCGGATAGCTACGGCCCCGGTTATTATACGGGGGCTGTTGCAACGCAGGGTAAGTATGATTTCCTTTATGGTTACTTTGAATGCCGCGCAATTCTTCCTCCTGCAAGAGGGATGTGGGCAGCGTTCTGGATGATGAACGGCGGCGTTTACAATGTCAACGATTCAGGTGAGGATGGAACTGAGGTTGATATCTTTGAGTCGATGTATTACAGAGACCATTGGTGGGGTGCAGGTGATTCGGTTATCGGCGGCATCCACTACGACGGTTACGGCCCTGAAAGCAAGAGCGACAGTGTCGGTAGATATCTCGTTGGTAACAATCCGTATAAGAATTTCAATACCTACGGTCTTGAATGGAACGAAAATGAGTATATCTTTTATATCAACGGCGTAGAAACGGGAAGGCTTTCAAAGGGCGGAGTCAGCAAAAATCCCGAATATCTCATTCTTTCCTGCGAGGTTGCAGGCGATAACGGTGTTGCTTGGGCAGACCGTCACGGAACGGGAAAGATCGACATCAAAAAAGGCGAGTCAGCAGATTTTATCGTTGACTATGTCAGAGTTTATCAGTATAAATAAATTTAAGGTGATTTTATGAAAAAGCTTTTATCAGTCATTCTCTCGGTAATATGCCTTTTTTCTTGCTTATGTATCGGAGCTTCTGCCGAGAGCGACAAGGGATATATAATCGTAACAGACACGATTTGTGCGAATAGCGGAGAAGATGTATCGGATGAAATTCAGGCGATAATCGATGCAAACCCAAACAGAACGATATTCTTCCCTGACGGTGAATATCTCGTTGCAAAGCCGATCTATACTCCTGCTGAGCCTAAGAAGAGCGTCTCTCTCGAGCTTTCTGATTTTGCGGTAATTAAGGCAACGGGTGAATGGAAGAAGGGTGAGGCTGTCATCCAGCTCGGCGGAAAAAATCCCGCAAACGATACGCATACTCCGGGCAGTAATTATTCGCTTGAGGGTGGTGTGATTGACGGCAGCGGAGTTGCAAACGGTATATCAATCAACAGCGGCAGGGAAACGGCGGTTCGTGATACATCAATTAAAAACACTGTTATCGGTCTGCACATAATGTACGGTGCAAACAGCGGCTCGTCGGATGCAGATATAACGGGAATCAATATCATAGGAACGGGCAAGACTGATTCCGTCGGAATTTTCCTGGAAGGCTTTGATAATACGATTACGAATGTTAGAATAGGAAATGTTTTCACGGGTGTTCATATTAAATCCGCGGGCAATATTCTTCGTAATATCCATCCTCTTTATTATTCTGATTACACGGATTATCAAAACAGTTGCGGTTTCCTTATCGAAGCAGGAAATAACTGGCTTGATTATTGTTACAGCGATCAGTTTGCAATCGGTTTCAGAATGACAAGTAATGACAGAAGCACGCTTCACGATTGTTTTTGCTACTGGTATGCAGGCGGGGACTATGCGCAGACGGGAATCAAAGCAGATGGCGAGTTCAATTCAATCGTAACAAATTTCAATGCAGGTTTTCATCCGGACGCAGAGGAATGTTATCTTCTGACATTTAAAAAGCTCAGCGGTGACGGCTCAATTGAAAACATAACGGTTAATGAAAACCGTTTGTCAAGTATCGCTTACAAACTGTATTCAAAAGACGCAAGTATTTTTGAAAAACCGTTTGCCTTTTTTAGTTGGATTTTAGATTCAATTAAGATATTGACGGCATAAGATTTTTGCGTTATCATAGTTTGAATCACTTAACGGAGGATAAGAAAATGAACAGAAGAAAAGCACCGATGGGTTGGAACAGTTGGGATTGCTACGGCCCGTCAGTTAATGAAGAAATAGTAAAACAGAATGCTGACTTTATGGCGAAGCACCTTAAAAAGTACGGCTGGGAATATATCGTTGTTGATATTCAGTGGAGCCAGCCTTTGGCTAAGGTACGCGCATATGACTCGTTTACAGAGCTTTGTATGGATGAGTATTCACGCCTTATTCCTGCGGAAAACCGTTTTCCTTCAGCGGCGGGCGGCAAAGGTTTTGCGCCTCTTGCAGAGTATGTGCATTCGCTCGGACTTAAATTCGGAATACATATAATGAGGGGTATTCCGCGTCAGGCTGTTCATTCAAACACGGCAATCAAGGGTACGGATAAAACGGCAAGGCAGATTGCGAAAACCGCAAGCATCTGCCAATGGAATACGGATATGTACGGCGTCAATCCCGAAAAGGAGGGCGCAAAAGAATATTACGACAGTCTTTTTGAGCTTTATGCAAGCTGGGGTGTTGATTTTATCAAGATTGATGATATCTGCCGAGAGCTTCCTCACGAGGAATCTGAGCTTGTTATGATAAGCGACTCTTTGAAAAACTGCGGACGCGATATGGTTTTCAGCCTTTCTCCCGGACCTGCAGTTCTTGACAAGAGCGAGCTTTACAAGCAGGTTGCTGATATGTGGCGAATTACGGACGATTTCTGGGATCAATGGGAGCTTCTTTACGAAATGTTTGAACGCTGTGAAAAATGGTCTATCCACACGGGCGCAGGCAACTGGCCTGATGCCGATATGCTTCCTATCGGTGCGCTTGAACAGACGGAAAACGGTGGACGCTACACAAGATTTACCGAGGAAGAGCAGAAAAATATGATGACCCTCTGGGCAATCTTCCGCTCACCGCTTATGATCGGCGGCGAAATGACGAAGTTTGATGAGTTCACAATGGAGCTTATAACAAACGAGGCAATTCTTAAAATGCACTCGGATTCCAGACACGCTCATCAGGTTTGGCGTCGCGAGGTAAACGGCGTTGAGACTGTCCTCTGGACTGCACAGTCGAGCGAAGGCGGAAGATATATTGCTGTCTTTAATCTCGGTGAGAAGGATAACGAGTTTGAGCTTGATTTCGAAGATCTCGAAATTTATGAGAATGTGAATGTGACCGAGCTCTGGAGCGGCGAAAAGGCAGAGAATGTTTCTTCTCTTAAAATATCACTTCCCAAACACGGAGCTAAGGCTTTTATTGCGGAGTAAAAATTTAAGCAGGTACGAAAAACCGTACCTGCTTGATTTATTTATAGTATTTGTTGCTTCTTTTAAGATAATCAATAAGCATCATTGTCCAGTCGGTCTGAATAAAATCGACTTTCTTATCCGCTATCCAGCCCCAACCTTCGTCCTCGGAAACGGTCAGAGCGGTGTCGTCACTGTGTCCTCCGCAGAGCTGTTCTTTTCGGTTGTAAATAATTGAATTCATCCAGACAAGCTTGCCGTCCGTGTGCATTTTTTCGATGAAAACATCCTGAGCGATTTCTGCGCTGTCTTTTGCAAAAACACATTCAACACCGACATAATTTATGTTTCGTTTCATAAGAGCTTCGTGCGAGGTATGAGTATCTTTGACGATCGGCATAAACGGGAGTTCAGGGCAAAGGTCTTCAAGAACCCGAAGAACCTTTTCATTTACGGAGCTTTTAACAAGAACCTGATCAACCATATCGTGACGCTTGATTGCGTTGTAAATTCTTTTCGGATTGCTCCAGAATTTATCAATATTGATAAAGCAACGGCCTTTGAATTCCTCGAGAAAATCATCAAAGCTCGCAATCTTGAATTGCGTCGGGGTGTTGTCTGTGTTAACATATCTCAGCTTTTTCACGGCGCTGTAGTTCAGAAGCGGGACATAAACGGGCATATTGAGATGAGGAATTTCCATTCCGGGATGGAAGAGAATGAGCTGGTTGTCAAGAGTGTTGCTGACATCAACCTCGATCATATCTGCACCCTGCTTAAGTGCGATTTCGTAAGAGGCAAGAGTATTGCAGGGGATGTTTCCGCCCGATACTCCTCGATGCGCAACAACGATTATGTTTTCTTTTGCTTTTTCCTGAAGTGAAAAATTCATTTTAAACAGTCCTTTATTTTTTCTCAATAATCGATTTGAACAGGTCGGGTCGTCGCGTTGTGATATTGTCGGGCGAAAAGGAGAGGAGACGGTTGATATCCTCTTCGCTGTTTGCCGTCCAAATTGAGACAAGAAGTCCCTTTTCATGAAAGAAATCAACAAGCTTTTTCGATGCGTTCTTTTTGTTGAAATTTATTCCGATTGCGCCGCAGTCGGAAACTTTTTTTGTGAGCTTTTCGAGATATTTTTTGCTCTGAAGCTTTCTGACTTTTGTATTAAGATAATAGGGAACACCGGGACTTTTTTTGCTTACGCTTGCACAGTCACTTTCCGTAATTCCCGTGTAGAAAAATCTGTCTGCTATACCGTGTTTTTCTGCAAGGGGCTTTACTGCTTCAAGATGACTTGTGTTTTTTACATCCACATTTACAAGAAGATTTTCGAATGAAGAAATTCTCTTAAAAGCCTCGCTGAGGGTTACTTCATTTCCTTTAGGCTTGTCGTGAGAAAGAACGGCTGTGCCGTCCGCGGTAAAGTTCAGGTCGAATTCAACGATAGCGGCACCGTATTTAACTGCAGCATCAATTGATTCAAGCGAATTGTCCGTAGTATCGACGCATCCTGTATGAGCTGTATAAGTTAATCCGTTTCCGGGTTTCGGGATAGTGTTCATAATTGCCTCCGAATAAAGATGTTTTAAAGCTTTTCAATCCCTGAATCACGCTGAGCGTTTACAAGGTCATTGTCTATTTTCATAATGCTCGTTGTATCGCGGACGCTTTTTTTGAAATTTTGCGGAGTGCGGATAAGGGTATCGAAAAATCTTACAACCCAGAAGAGCGGAAGAAGGATAATACATTTTTTTAAAACGGGGTATCGGGTTGTCATAAGCTCTTTGCCGGGAAAAACCGTGGTAAGCCAGTTTTTAATTTTTGTAACCTTGATCGAACCTTGGGTGTCGTTTATAAATTCGTTAAGAAGAGGAGCGTTTTCGTCGCCGTAAACGCCTCCCGAAACAATGTAGGATGAGACGGTATCATATTCACCGCTAAAGCCGCCCGAATACCAATCGTCAGAGATTTTTTCAATCTTTTTTCCAAATACGAGGAGGTTGATTTTTTCAAGCTCGGTGTCGATATATCTGCAATCCATATCGGGATACGCCTTGCGGTAAACATAAAGGTCAAGCAGACTGCGTATGCCCGTACCGCCGTAACGGTAATGCTTTGCGATATGTGCAATGAGGAAAATGTATAAATCCTCGTGCGAAAGCTCGTAGCGGTAAGAATAGCCTTGTGAAAGCTTTGCTCTGCCGAAACCATTGCCAAAATATTTGCTCAAAGTTTCGTGCTTTTCGTTGACCATTGAACGGTGAAATTCGATATAGGCGTTCCCTCTTTCAACATTGGAATGAAGATCGCCCTCCGCACAGCTTGTGAATCCTTCTGCAACAAAAGCTGCAACGATTTCCTCGCATCTTTCCTCTTCAATAAGCAGGTCGAGGTCTCCCATTGTGCGCATATCCGGAGAAGGGTAAAGATTTTTAATGATATACCCTTTAAGGGGCATATGCTTCGCTTGCATTTCTTCAAGCTTGTCCATAGCGTCGCAGGCTTCAATTTCCTGTTGAGCCTCGACGATTATTTTTTGCATACGGAATTCTTTGAGAAATTTCATCGTCTCCGCGTCAGGCTTATTGCGGAGCTTTTCGCAGGCGTAGGAGATAATATTCAGCACGCTTTGCTTTTTTGAAAACTCAATTATGCTTTTCCATTCAAGGCTTTCGTCTTTTTCTTCAGGCTGTGTGCCGTTTATGACTGCAGAAACAAGCCTGATGACATAGGTGCTTACGGCTTTGTCGTAATCAATATTTGTGTTGGACATAAAGCACCTCCGTCAATTGACAATTTTCTTGCCTTGTGATAACATTAGTGGGTCAGGGGGTCTGAAAATGATTTATAATTCTATAAGATGGGCGGCAGGAATTTTCATATTTTTCTTAGCGCTCGTGATTCTTATGATGATAACGAAAAAGACGGGTAAATCTGTTTTGATTTCCGCTTTTGCGGCCGTAATCCTTGTTGCTGTTTCGTTGTTTATCCCTATCGAAAACTACTTCTATTCATTCCCCACGGTCGAGCAGGCTTTCTCTTACCGTTATCACGAAGAGCTGCTGACATACGCTGAGTGTGACGAAGGTGCTCTCTGTGTTGCCCGTCGTGACGAGATGAATTATTTTTATTATTCCTTCCCGAGAGGGGACGAGGGATACAAGCTCCCGAAAAGCTTAACTAAAACAACTGTTACGCGTTCAAGCGTTCAGGGCGTATATCTTTTTGAAAAATTTGAAAATCAGACGATTATCCTCACTCAGGTTCTCGGCTCCGCATATAAGGGCGAAGAATTCAAGCCTTGCACGAACGGATATTATTCATATACTGTGGTTGACGGTGAGGTTGATTATTCGGCTCTTACCTGCAAGGGTGAAAAGGTATCACTTGTATAAATTTATCAGACATTGTCGCGGTTTTCTGCGGCAATGTTTTTTTGAATCAATACAATTATAATATCGTAAATATAATATCACAACAAAAGCGCATAATCAATCTTTTTGTTGTCGGTATAAAGATTAAAATTTTCTTTGTTACAACATTGACAAACGACGCAAAGATGATATAATCGTAGTGTATAAATTTATAGGAGTGATATAAATGCCACTTGTTAACACAAAAGAAATGTTCAAAGCTGCTTATGAAGGCGGCTATGCTATCGGTGCATTCAACGTAAACAATATGGAAATTATCCAGGGTATCGTTGAAGCAGGTAAGAAGCTCAACGCTCCCCTTATTCTTCAGGTTTCTAAGGGCGCAAGAGCTTATGCTAACCACACTTATCTTGTAAAGCTTGTTGAAGCTGCAGTTGAAGAGACAGGTCTTCCTATCGCACTTCACCTTGACCACGGCCCGGATTTCGAAACTTGTAAGAGCTGCATCGACGGCGGCTTTACATCAGTTATGATCGACGGTTCACACCTTCCTTACGAGGAGAATGTTGCTCTCACAAAGAAGGTTGTTGATTATGCTCACGCTCACGGCGTAACAGTTGAGGGCGAGCTTGGTCAGCTTGCAGGTGTTGAAGACGATGTTAATGTTTCAGCAGAAGACGCATCATACACAAATCCCGATCAGGTTTACGATTTCGTAACACGCACAGGTGTTGACTCTCTTGCTATCGCTATCGGTACAAGCCACGGTGCATACAAGTTCAAGCCCGGTCAGAAGCCGCAGCTTCGTTTCGACATCCTTGAAGAAGTTTCAAAGAGACTTCCCGGTTTCCCGATCGTTCTTCACGGCGCATCATCAGTTGTTCCTGAGTTCGTTGAGATTATCAACAACTATGGCGGCCAGATGCCTGATGCTATCGGTATCCCCGAGGAGATGCTCCGTCAGTCAGCTCAGATGGCAGTTTGTAAGATCAACATCGACTCAGACCTTCGTCTTGCTATGACAGCAGCTATCAGAAAGTATATGGCAGAGAATCCGAGCCACTTTGACCCGCGTCAGTATCTCAAGCCTGCTCGTGAAGCAATTCAGGGTATGGTTGAGCATAAGATCAACACGGTTCTCGGTTGCGGCGGCAAAGCATAAGTTAATCGAAATATTCTCAGGCAGTTGCGAAAGTGACTGCCTGTTTTTTTGAGAGGTTATTTTTTATGTTGGATAAACTTATTTCTTCAATCCCTTCAAAGGTGGACGGTGTTCTTATAGTTTCGGAAGTAAACAGAAGATATTTCACATCGTTTCCTTCGAGCGACGGAATTTTACTCGCAACGCGGAAAGGCTCGGTTTTTCTTACGGACAGCAGATATATTGAAGAGGCTATGAATGTTGTTAAATGTTGTGAGGTAGCGGAGCTTAAAAAGGCATCGGAACAGCTTCCGGAGCTTTGCGGGAGGTTTGGTGTTAAAACCTTGATGGTCGAGAGCGACCGTCTTACCGTTTCGGAGCTTAAGGCTTACAGAAAAATGCTTAAAGGTGTTCTTTTAACAACGGTCGGAACGGACAGGCTTATTGATGAGCTTCGCTCAGTTAAAAGTGAATATGAGTTGCAATCGATTGTTAAGGCGCAGAGAATTGCTGAGAAGGCATATGAACATATTCTTGGCTTTATCAAAGAGGGCGTGACAGAAAAAGAAATTGCCCTTGAGCTGGATTTCTTTATGCTCAAAAACGGAGCTGAAGCGATTTCATTTGAAACGATTGCGATCTCGGGAGCAAACACATCCAAGCCTCACGGAGTGCCGACTGATAAAAAAGTACGCAGCGGAGATTTTATCACAATGGACTACGGCGCAGTTGTAAACGGTTATCATTCGGATATGACGAGGACAATTGCCGTCGGAGAAGTCAGCGCAGAGCAGGTAAAGGTGTATGAAACGGTGCTGGAGGCGCAACTCAGGGCGTTGGCGACGCTGAAGGAGGGCATAAAAGGCTCAGAGGCAGATGCCGCGGCGCGTGATTACATAAAAGAAAAGGGCTATGGTGATTTCTTCCGCCATTCAACGGGACACGGAGTCGGTCTTGAAATACACGAAAAACCCAATCTTTCACCTAAAAATGACAAAAAGTTACAAAGCGGAAATATAGTCACAATTGAGCCGGGAATCTATATTCCGGGCAAATTTGGGGTCAGAATCGAGGATATGGCAATAATTACAAAGAGTAATTGTGAAAACTTAACAAAAATTTCAAAGAAATTGACTAAAATATAAGTATTGACCAAAAGGTTACAATATGTTACAATTGGTAACAGATTTGTAAAACGAAAGGAATGTACGCATGACTAAAACCCCAACAACAAAAAAGATGATAAAGCTTATGCTTTCAGTAGCAGCGGCAATGATCATTTTCTTTGCTTTGAGTTTGAGTGCCAGTGCAGCATCTTATCCTACGGTTAAACTCAATGTGCCGAGAATCAGCCAGTGCCCCGGAAGAGGCGACTGTGCGATCGCTTCAATGGCAACCGTTGAAGCCTACTGTCACGATCTCCCGGCAGGAAATCACAATTCAACAGCCTATCAGGCGGTTTATTCTGCTAACGGTTATTCCGTAAGCGCAATGTGGTCAAAGATTGGTTACAAAACTGTTGACGGCTTCAGTATGACAACGGCATATAATCAGCTTAAGACAGGTTATCCGATAATCGTTCACAGAACATCACAGCATTATTCGGTTATTTACGGTTACGACGGAAACTCTTCTCAGCTTGAGCTTTCGGGATTCCTCGTAGTCGATGTTGATGATTCATACAACAGCTCGACAGCTTATTTCAGATTGGATAAGTGGAGACGAAGCGGCTCGCTTGACAGAATGGTTATCCGTCAGAACGGTCTTGCTATTTCAACAGACGGTATCAGAATTACTAATAACCATCCTGCAAAAAATACGGCTAAGGGTGAAAGCTTTACTCCGTACGGTGTTATAACATCAGGCTCTGATATAACAAATGTCAATGTTTCTGTTTCAACAGAATCGGGAACGGTTAAGCAGTCTTATAATGCAACACCGAATGCGAAGAGCTTCAACATCTCAAAGGCGAGCGATAAAATACAAATTGCCTCCCTCGGTTCAGGCAGTTATGTTTATGAAATTTCCGCTAAGAATTCAGCGGGCAAAAGCGATAAGTATACATTTAAGTTTACGGTCGGCGCTGTTTCATTTCAGCCTGACGAAAAGCCGGATGTTGAAATCAAAGATGTTTCTTACAAGGCTATTGTCAGAGCAGAGCCTTGCCTTAATATGAGAAAGGGCGCAGGAATTGAGTATGAGGTAATTGATAAGATTCCTGACGGTACGATCATAGATGTAACGGGTGAGTGCAACGGCTGGGCAAGAGTTAAGTATAACAGCCGGGTCGGTTGGGTTTCAATTGATTATATTGCTGAATATATGTCAGCTCCGGATGTTGATGATACACCGTCCGCTCCTCCGCAGAGTACGGTCGTCAATTATTACGCACGCGCGAAGAGCGAGCTTTCTCTCAAAGAAAATACATCTTCTTTCTCTTCAACGCTTGTCAAGGTTCCGAAGGGGGCAATTGTAAGAGTCGTTGCTGAATCTGACGGATGGATTAAGTTTTCTTACAAAGGAAACCTCGGATGGACTCACGCATCAGCTTGTGTAACAGGCTTGGGCGATACAGATGTTAACGGTCAAATCAATTCTGCAGATGCGCTTATTGTGCTTAAGCATACAACGGGAAGCCAGACACTTTCTTCTAAACAGAAGGAGATTGCAGATTTTGACGGTGACGGAAAGGTTAATTCCGCAGACGCTTTGCTTATTTTGCAGGTAACAACAGGCTCAAAGAGATATGAATAACATTTAAAAGCTCGTATTTTTGCGAGCTTTTTTTGGTATGACGGGCATATCAATGCTCTGTGGTGAAAGTCCACCGAGGCGTAGTTGCCGACGAACTCAAAAGCGACTCCCAAGGTTTGTATCGTGAGGTACAGGCGAGAAGAAGGGATAGCGAAATCGTAGCCCTAC
>JAGAVE010000121.1 GCA_017942105.1 Clostridia bacterium
AAATTTTGCTGATAAACGGACGGTCGAGGACGCCCGACCCTACAACATTGATTGATGTGTATCCGTAGGGTTCGTCGCAGAGCGTCGAACCCTACGACCCACGATTCGATCGACTCCGTAGGGGAACATATTATGTTCCCGTTAAAATAATTCGAAAACCACGGGCAGATAATATCTGCCCCTACGAACACGACTTAATATAAGCAAGTAGGAGATGGGTTGCCCATCCCGAAGAAAAAGCACAAATTTCGGTACGGGAAACCCGTACCCTACCAACACAGATTTAAATCGTGCGTATCAAATCATCCCTACAAACCTGAATTTATGCGTCAAAGCAGGAAAAGGAAAACTGCCGCTTGACAATATTGAATGTAAATACTATCATATTATCAGTCTTAAAAAGGAGATTGAAGCTATGAAAGCAAGGAAGTTACTGGCAATCATCCTCGCAAGCGTTACAATCGCTTCGGCTTTTACGGGATGCTCGGATAAAAACAGCGAAGGTGAAACAACTGCAAAAATGGTTGAGGCAACAACTAAGAAAATAGACATCGGCACAGACGGCGCAGAAAAAATCGAGCTTGAAAAAATTGAAATCTCGCAGACGGAAAGCTTTTCGCGTTTCAGAAGAGAAGCAGACGGCTCCGTGTGGACAGTAAAAGCAACATACGACACAGCCAACGAAACAGTCAGCGAAATTTCGATAACTATTGATATCCCGAAATCATCAAAAAAATACGATTCAACCGTTGCTAAATATGAAACTGCAAAGGCTGACCTTGAAAAGCTTAATGATACAAACATCTCTGCTTCATTCAGCAAAACGAACGATGCGACTAAAGTTGAAATGCTTTTCAAGGCGCTCAACGAAGCTGACAGAGCGTCGAGAGTTGCCTGCATCGAAGGTATTCTTGACATTGAAGCTGATGAGGACTATATATTCCGTCTTGAAGGTCTTGATATAGGACTTACCTTAAGAGCGTTTAAAGATGTATAAATTTAGCAGGCAGATGACCGATGTGTCATTTGCCTGTTTTTCTTGACAAAACAAAAATATAGGACTATTATAAATACAATCTTAAAAATAAAGGAGATAGAAATTATGAAAATGAAAAAGCTTTTGGCAGTCCTTCTTGCAGCTCTGATGATGCTTACATTGTTTGCAGGTTGCGGCGATAAGAGTGGCAACGACAGCAAGAAAGATGATACATCAAAGTCCGAAAATGTTAACGAAGATGAGGAAACAACAAAACCAATTGATTCTGACAATCAGAATGATGATAACGATACTTCTTCCGCAGACACATTACGCGGTACAATCGTAGGCAACACATACACAAACGATTTTGCAGGAATCAAGTTCACAAAGCACAAGGATTGGACTTTTGCAAGTGACGCTGACCTCGCTCAGTTGCTCGGCATTGTTTCAGACGGTTTCGGCTATGACTTTGAGGCTGCTCTCGAAAAAACAGGTTCAATTATCGATGTAATGGCATCCTTCCCCGGCGGTTCACCCAATTTCCAGGTTACGATTGAAAATCTTTCCGTTCAGTCTTTGGAAAATTTAACTGAAGAAGAATACATTCAGCTTCTTCGTCAGCAGGTTTCAGCTCTGAATTCAAGCTACACCTTCGGGGATGCTTATGAAAAAGAGCTTTGCGGTGAAACATATACTGTTGCGGAAGCATCTGCAACATACGGCACAACAGAGGTCCTTCAGCGTTATTACCTTCGCAAACAGGGCAACTATATGATAGGCATCACAATGTCAGCCTCAACCGAAAATTCATTCGAAACAATGGAAAATTTCTTTGAATAAGCAATAAACGGTCAGCTCACGCTGACCGTTGTTTTTTATTCTTTATCCGAAACTTTGATTATGTACTCTCTGAAAAATACAACTGCTTCGCCGAGAGATGCAATGGGTATACGCTCATTCGTTGCGTGAGTTGTAAAGAAGAGAGAAAGAGGAACATTGAACGGTGCAAAGCGAAGAATATTATCGCATATTTCACCGTAACGGTATGCGTCCGTACCGCCCATAACAAGGTACGGCGCAACAGCTACACCTTCGGGATGAAGGCTGTTTTCAACGCTTTCAATCGCCTTGAATGCTCTTGACTGAGTTGAAGAAAACTTAGTTGCTTCTTTACCGTTGAAATACTCTATATCGATATCCTTATAGCGGATGTTCTTTCTGACATGAGCCTCAACATCTGCAAGGCTGTCGCCCGGAAGAGGACGGAAATTGACAGTAATGCTCGGTCTCTGCGGAAGAACATTCGCCGCAGGGCTACCCTCGCACATTGAAACGCTCGTAATCGTTCTGCACATACTTGCGCCCTGAGGAATTGTTTTAAGAATAAACTTAAGCAAGGGTTTGAAAACAGGATAATTGCAGATAAGTATCTTACCGAGATATGTTGCTCTGCCGCCGACTGCGCGTATAAGCTCGTCAAGGAAGGGCAACCAATGGGATTTGAACTGATTTTTTTCAAGGTCACGAACAGCATTTGCGAGCTTCCACATACCGCTGTGCTTAGGTGCCGCCGATGTATGACCGCCCTTATCGTGAAGAGTGATCTTCATATCAACATAGCCTTTTTCAGCGGTACCGACAGCCGCAAGATGAGTGTCAATAATTCCGTTAACCTTAAGCTTTATGAGTGCGCTTCCTTCGTCAAGCACGCTGTCAAGGCGCACTCCCCTCTCCTTAAGAGTTTTTACAATCGTTCCTGCGCCCGAATACACGGTTGAAACCGTCTCTTCGTTATGACCGAAGCAGAGGTAAACATCTCTGTCAGGCTGAAAGCCCTCTGCCATAAGAGATTCAACAGCTTCCATTACGCAGATGAGATGATTTTTCATATCAAGAGCGCCACGACCCCAGACATATTCACCGTCGATATGACCGCTGAAAGCTTCATATTTCCAGTCTTTTTCAGTACCCTCGGAAACGGGCACAACATCCTGATGAGCGAGCATAGCCATAGGCTCGAGGTCGGGATTTTTTCCTTTCCAGAGATAGAGCAGGCTTGCCTTATCGATTATTTCCTTCGTTGTGTTTTTTGCAACGAGAGGATAAGTTTTATCGAGGTATTCGTGGAATTTTTCAAACTCATCCCAGTCAACGCCCTCATCCCTTACCTTTGAAATCGTTTTAAACTGAATAGCTTCTGAGAGATGCTTAGCGACCTCATTATCATCGACTTTAACATCCCTTATCTCAACCTTTTCAATTTTTTTCGGCTTTAATAACGCCGCTCTGATAAGCGTAACAACAATAATCAATGCAATCACAGCTAAAAGAATTATCCACCACATAACCGCAAACCTTCTTTTTGTTTATTCTTCGTCTTCGTACTCGTCCTCGTAGTCTTCCTTTGAATAGTCAAAGTTTTCGTCTACCTCGACCTTTCCGAATTTTCTTCGCTTTGATATACTGCCGTGGCTTCTTGAATAAATTTCGTGAATGTAGCAGGTCTTGTAACCCTTCTCTTTTCTCAAAACAAATCCAATCTGCTCAACATAAATCAGCAAAGATTCATAATTATTATCGGCTTTGATTGAAACGAGCTTCTGCACTTCGCCCGTCTCCTCGCCGAATTTTTCAACTTCCTTTGTTTCAAGATCATAATACCATACACGGTGGCTTTTAAGCGTATATGCAAACGCCTCCTTATTCATATAACCGTGTTTGATTACTTTTCCGCTCATATTATCAACAACGATAACGGGCAGAATATCTCTCATCTTCCAAAGTTTTGTCAAATCTACCATTTTTACTTCTCCTTTTAAAAACTAAAAAAACTGATCTGTGTGCTTTCAGGCAAGCCTTCAAGCGCTCCGCAGGCTTCAAGAGTTTCCATAACGGATTTACTGATTCCTGCTCTTTGCTGAAGGTCTTCACGGGACATATACTCGCCCTGACCGTCATCTCTCGCATTCATAAGAGCAACAGCAGCAGCTTCGCCCGTACCTGACATTGCCGAAAACGGAAGTCTGATTTTTCCGTCCTCAATTTTATAGATATTTGCGTGGGATTTATAGAGGTCAACGGGAAGAAATTCGACGCCGCGAGCCATCATTTCATTAACAACCTGCATCGAGGTGTAAATGCCCTCTTCCTTTGCCGTCGCCTCGTGTCCCTTCGCCTTGATTGCCTTCATACAGGCTTTAACGGCATCTCGACCGTTCATAATGGCAACTGTATCAAGATCTTCGCCTCGTACAGACATATATGTCGCATAATATTCGATAGGATGATAGATTTTGTACCATGCAAGGCGCATCGCCGCAATAACATAAGCCGCCGCGTGAGCCTTCGGGAACATATATTCAATCTTCATACACGAATCGATGTACCATTGCGGAACATTATGCTCTCGCATCGCATTCATATGGTCTTCCGTCAAAAGCTTTGTCGCATTACCTTTACGCACGATTTCCATAATTTTGAATGCCATATCGGGTTCAAGTCCCTTGTGCATAAGGAAAACCATAATATTATCTCGCGTTCCGATAACATTTGAAATTGTGCAGATTCCTTTTTCGATAAGCTCCTGCGCATTTCCCAGCCAAACTCCCGTTCCGTGGGAAAGACCTGAAATCTGCAACATATCGGAAAAGTTTTTCGGCTTCGCGTCCATAAGCATCTGACGGACAAACGGCGTTCCAAGCTCAGGAAGAGACAGAGTTCCCGTTTCACATTCAATATCCTCTGCCGTAACGCCGAGAGGTTCGGGCGAGGTCAAAAGCTGATAAAGCTTCGGGTCGCAGACATCAGCTTCAAAAACCTTGATTCCAGTTGAATCTTCAAGGTGCTTATAAAGCGTCGGCACATCGTGGCCGAGGTTATCGAGCTTGAGAATCGTATCGTGAAGCGAACGGAAATCGAAGTGCGTTGTTCTAAGTCCGCCGCTGACATCGTCTGCAGGGTGCTGAATCGGAGTGAAGTCCTCTGCATCGTTCCACGCAGGGATAACAACCATTCCTCCCGGGTGCTGACCGGTCGTTCGCTTTACGCCGACGCAACCCTTTGTCAGCCTGTCTTCCTCTGCGCGGCTCAGGGCAATTCCTTTTGCTTCTTCCCATTTTTTAACAAATCCGTACGCCGTCTTATCCGCGACCGTACCTATTGTTCCCGCCTTGAAAGTATGGTCAAGTCCGAAAAGTTCTTCTGTATAACGGTGAGCATAGAACTGATATTCACCGCTGAAGTTAAGGTCAATATCGGGCTGTTTATCTCCCTTGAAGCCGAGGAAGGTTTCAAACGGGATATCGTGACCGTCACGGTGCATCGGAATATGACAATGCGGACAATCCTTAGGCGGAAGGTCAAAGCCCGAACCGACCGAGCCGTCCTCGAAAAATTCACTGTGTTTACACTGTCTGCAGACATAATGCGGCGGAAGAGGGTTAACCTCTGAGATACCTGCCGCGTGGGCAACGAAGGACGAGCCGACGGAGCCTCGTGAGCCGACATAATATCCGTGTTCTTCGGAGTTATAAACGAGCTTCTGCGCAATCATATAAAGAACGCCGAAACCGTTTGAAATAATTGATTTGAGTTCCTTTTCAAGTCGCTTTGCGACATTTTCGGGAACAGGATCACCATAATCGCGTTTAGTTCTTTCCCAGCAAATTCTCGTCAGATCCTCATCTGCGCCGTCAAGGCTGGGCGGGAATGTTCCTCTCGGGAACGGGGTTATATCCTTTTCGCACATATCGGCGATTTTATTCGTATTTGTTATAACAATTTCCTTAGCTGTTTCTTCGCCGAGGTAGCTGAACTCATCAAGCATTTCCTGAGTCGTTCTCATATAAAGTGGTGCCTGCTCGGACGCATCCTTGAATCCCATTGAGGTCATCAGGATTTCTCTGTAAATTGCGTCCTTTTCCTCCATAAAATGAACATCACCCGTTGCAACGACAAGCTTGTTAAGCCTGTCTGCAATGTTTATAAGGCGTCTGTTATGGTTCTGCAGGTCAATATCGCTTCTGACATCGTCAAATTTCTCTTCGTTGGAGCGAATCATAAAGCGATTGTTTCCTATCGGCTGAACTTCAACATAATCGTAGAACGAAGCAATCCGCATAAGCTCTTCGTCGCTCTTGCCGTCCGTCATTGCCTGATAAAGCTCGCCTGCTTCGCAAGCACTGCCGATGATGAGACCCTCACGAAGCTGCATAAGCCTGTGACGCGGAATTCTCGGACGCTTTTTGAAAAATTTAAGGTTCGAGTCCGTAATGAGCTTATAGAGATTTTTAAGACCCTGCGTATTTTTAACAAGAATTATAATATGGTATGTTCTTTGGCTTCTGACCTCCTCGATGTATTCCTTGGGGATTTCATCGCCGTTTTTAAAGCCATACTTATCGTAAAAACCATCGTCATCAACAAGATAACCCTCCATACCGTAGATTATCTTTATTCCTGCCTTTGCCGCCGTACTGCAAGCTTCAGGGAAACCTTGAACGCAACCGTGGTCAGTTATTGCAATCGCCTTCTGTCCCCACGCCGCGGCTCGGCTGACGAGTGCTTTAGCGCTTGACATTCCGTCCATTGTAGACATATTAGTATGAAGATGAAGCTCAACTCTTTTTTCGGGAGCTTCGTCCTTTTTCTTCACCTTATCTATGAGCATAATTGCTCTTGCGGTGATTATATAGCTGCGCAGATAAGTGTCCATACTGATAGGTCCGCGCACCATAACCGTTATACCCTCTTTGATAGTATCAACAATCTCGGTGCATTTTTTCTTTTCACCGAAAACCTTTACGGAATAAGAAGAGGTATAGTCCGTAAGGCTGAAGTTGATAATACTGTACTTCCCGTCACGGGACTCTTTGACATCAACAGCAAAAATATCACCCCAGATAACGACTTCTCCATCCTCAGGCAGACACTCTGCAATCGGCTTCGGCTTCAATTTAATCGCAGAACCGTAAATCGGCTTTGCATTTGAAAGCGAAATCGGCAGATCTTCATAGGTTTGCTCAACGGGTTTTTTCGGCGCCGGCTCACCACCCGAAGGCTTGACAACGGGTTGCTTTTTCGGCTGAGCGTCGAGAAGCTTTTTATTCTCCTTCTGCTGAAATTCAATCAGCTTTTCAACATCATCCTGGGATGAAACATTGCTGACGAATTCAACCTTTACAAGGCGCTCAAATCTGCTGTCGAGCGTATCGCGGATGAATTTATCACAGCCGAGATTGATAAGCGTGTCCTTACCGTTTGAAGCAAGGTTTACCGTAAGCTTATTTACAGAGAAATTATACTCTGCACCATCGAGAATTGATTTTGAAGCAGGGAAATTTTCATATATTTCCTTAACGAAGCCTGAAATATAATTAAGGTCAAGGCTCTCCGACGGGAAGCGGAAATCCATCTTAATTTCACGCAGGTTCATAACCCTTTTCAGCTCGTCCTGCGCTCTTCTGATAACGGAAGTATCAACGGGCGCACCGAAGCTGACGACCATCGTAACGCTTCTGTCTGAGAGGGTCGCCTCAATGCTTTCAACGGTCGCTTGCCCGAAATAAGCCAATATGCTGTTGTCAAGATATTCGCCGAAAAGGCTCAAAAAGCTTACTGCCTTCATCTTGCACTTCCTTATGATTTATAACTTTTCTATCTCTGCCAACAATTCTTTAACGATGTCTTTTTCATCGATTTTTCTTAAAATCTCACCCTTCTTAAAGAGCATTGCACAGCCGTCGCCACCCGCAATTCCTATATCTGCTTCTCTTGCTTCGCCCGGGCCGTTTACAACGCAACCCATAACTGCAACCTTAATTTGCTTTGTGCAGTTGCGAAGAGCATTTTCGACCTCATTCGCAACCGAAATAAGGTCAATCTTAGTCCTTCCGCAGGTCGGGCAGGAAACAATCTGCACACTGTCGGATTTAAGACCGAGAGCCTTGAGGATATCGTGACCTGCGTAAACTTCGTTTACAGGGTCATCCGTAAGAGAGACACGGATAGTGTCGCCGATGCCGTGCATAAGAAGACTTCCTATGCCTGCGCTCGATTTTATAAGACCCATACAAGCCGTACCTGCCTCCGTTACACCGAGGTGCAAGGGATAACTGCATCTTTCTGCAACAGTCTCGTATGCTTTAATCATATTTTCAACATTTGATGATTTGATAGAAATCACGATATCGTCAAAATCAAACTTTTCAAGTAAAGATGCGTGGCACATTGCGCTTTCTGCCATCGCTTCGGGAGTAGGCGCACCGTACTTTGCAAGAATTTCTTTTTCAACGGAGCCTGAGTTGACGCCGATTCTTATCGGCACATTCTTGGCTTTACAAGCATCTACAACAGCCTTTACCCTGTCGTCTGAGCCGATGTTGCCGGGGTTTATTCGCACTTTATCAACACCTGCTGCAACAGCCTCAATCGCAAGACGGTAGTCAAAATGTATATCTGCAACAATCGGAGCTTTTACAGCTTCTTTCAAGGCGGGAATAAGACCAACGGCATCCATATCGGGAATTGCACCGCGGATGACCTGACAGCCTGCCTTTTCAAGCTCGACAGCCTGAGCGACGCTTGCCTCAAAATCATGAGCAGGTTTATTGAGCATCGACTGCACACTTACGGGTGCATCGCCACCGATGTAAATATTGCCGACTTTAACTTTTTTAGTCTTTCTGCGTTCCATAAACCTACCTCCTGAAATCAGTTTACAATCAATGTATAAATATCCTTGAATGTTATCGCAACCATAAACAGAAGAAGAATTGCCATACCTATTCCGTGAACGAGTGCTTCATACTTCTGCTTTACGGGCTTTCTTCTTATAAGCTCAATGAAGAGGAAGAGAAGTCTTCCGCCGTCAAGAGCAGGAACGGGAAGAAGATTGAAAAGACCGATATTGATCGTGATAAGAGCCATCATCGTAAGAAGTCCCGTATAATCTGCCGTCTTAACTGACTCCTGAGCCGCATCGGAAACAAAATCAACCACACCTACGGGACCCGAAACATCCTTGACAGAATATTTGCCCGTTATCGTATCAAAAAGGCTGAGCCATACCATACGGCAAATGCTTGCAGACTGCTTGAATGTGTCTTTAAAGACAGTTCCTGCAGTTTTGTCAACTCCGAGAATTCTGACCTGATACTGATTTACTTCAACATCAGCAAGTTCAAGTCTTTCGCCGTCTCTTTCAACAACAAAATCTGCCTTTCCGTCCGTTCTGCTCAGAAGGTACGGCACATCTGTATAGTATAAAACAAATTTATCATCAATTTTAATAATCTTATCTTCAGATTTCAGACCGTGGTATTCCGCAACAGCCGTTTTGTCATCAACAACAAAGCTGTGAATTTGATTTGTTCCTGCAGGACCGTCGGATATGCAAAGCGTTATCGTAACGAGAATCAGACCCAGAAAGATATTGACAAGTGCACCTGCAACAACGATAACTATCCTCTGCCAGCAAGGTTTATTATTGAACGCGCGCTCGTCGTCGCTATCTTCATCCTCACCTTCCATACTGACATATCCGCCGATGGGCAGAAGGCGCACCGCATAAAGGGTCTCGCCCTTCTTTTTACCAAAAAGCTTCGGACCCATACCCATTGAAAATTCATTGACTTTGACCTTGAAAAGCTTTGCAAATGTAAAATGCCCAAGCTCGTGCACCATTATGATAACTCCGAAAAAGAGAATGGCTATGAGAATCGTCCAATGGTTTGAAATAAAAGATAAAACTGCTTCCATAAATACCTCAGTTTATTTTAGATTTAACATAATCTCTCGCCCAGTCATACATTGAAAGAACATCCTCGAGAGAGTATGTATCATAATGTTTGGAGGCCTCGACTGCTGAACGGACAAGCTCCTCGATTTCAAGAAATTTGATTTTCCCCTGACGGAAGGCAAGGTTTGCCTCCTCGTTGGCAGCATTCGCGCAGGCAGGGTAAAGTCCTCCGTCATTGATTGCCTTCCTGCAGACATTAATCAGCCCGAAGGTTTCATAGTCGGGTTCAAAGAATGTCAGAGTACCGTATTCCGTCAAAGAAAGCTGCCTGACAGGAGACGGTATTCTGTTGGGATAAGTCAGAGCGTACTGAATAGGAATACGCATATCAGGCACACCAAGCTGAGCAATGACGGAATTATCACAGTATTCAACAAGAGAATGAATAACACTCTGACGGTGAACAACGATATCAATATCCTTCGGATTCATATCAAAGAGCCATACAGCTTCAATAAGCTCCAGACCCTTGTTCATCATCGAAGCTGAGTCGATTGTAATTTTCGCGCCCATACTCCAGTTCGGATGATTAAGAGCCTCCTTAACGGTAACATTTCCGAGTTCTTCGCGCTTCTTTCCGAAGAACGGACCACCCGATGCCGTTAAGATAAGCCTCTTGATTTCTTTCTTATCGGCACATCCCTGAAGGGACTGAAAAATTGCCGAATGTTCACTGTCAACGGGAAGGATACTGACACCCTTTTCCCTCGCAAGGTTCATAACGAGCTGACCGCCCGCAACGAGAGTTTCTTTATTCGCAAGGGCGATTTCACTGCCCTTGTTGATAGCGGCAACCGTCGGTTCAAGACCAGCCATTCCGACAATACTGTTGAGAACATAGTCCGCACCAAGCGATGCACATTCGCAAACGCCTGCCATACCCGAAAGCACCTTCGTTTTTGTATCTGCAACACGCAAAGCCAGATCAGCGGCAGCTTTTTCATCGACCATAGCCGCAAACTCGGGCTTGAATTTTCTTATCTGAGCTTCAATGATGTCAACATTCGTGCTTGCCGTCAACGCCTTAACATCATAACCCTGCATTTCGATAACCTCAAGTGCCTGCGTTCCTATCGAACCCGTAGAGCCGAGTATTGTTACGGTTTTGCTCATAAAATCACCTTTATCGTGTTAAAGTATATCACTGAATTGCATTGATTATGCTGACTATTGCATACATCATCGGAAAAACAAAAATTGCGCTGTCTATTCTGTCCATTACGCCGCCGTGACCGGGGATAAGATTGCCGTAGTCCTTAATGCCGTAATTTCTTTTAATAACAGAGGCCGTGAGGTCTCCGCAAATGCTGATAACGGAAAGGAAAAGTGAAATCGGAATTACCGTATACCAGTCCCAACCCGTAAACGGAGCACTGAAAAACCACTGTTTAAAAATCAGAAACATTGCAACATTGAACACTGCCGTTCCGAGCACGCCGCCGATTGCACCCTCCCATGTTTTTTTCGGGCTGATGACGGGTGCCATTTTGTGCTTGCCGAAAAAGACTCCGACAAAATAAGCAAATGTATCCGTGAGCCACGCGCAGAAAGCGCAGAAAAGAATTACATAAACCGAATGCGACTCAACATGGCCGATTTCGGGATCAAACTGCCAATTGTAAAGTCTTATCCAGCAGGAAACTGCATTTGGCACAGCCAAGGACGCCATAAGGCACATTGAAACCTGCTCAAACTTTACCTCTTTATTCCACTTGAGCATCATTATCAGCAAGGCGATGAAATAAACTATCGTTGCCGCCATCGGCGTTATACCAATTTTGCCGAGAATATTATATGAAATATTAAACGGAATAAATATACCGACAGCCATTGAAAGAATCGTCATCGGCATCTTTACTTTTGCCACTTTACTCAGCTCGTAAACAGAAATACCGCTCAGAAGAGCAATAAAAGCAGGCAAAGCAAATGTATCCATAAAACAAAGCAGCGTAATTACCAACGCTGTGCAGGCAAGACCTGCTATAATACGGGTTTTCATCAGACACCTCCGAAACGCCTGTTGCGGTTATTAAAATCATCTATTGCTTTGTCGAGGTCGGCCTCAGCAAAATCAGGCCAAAGAATATCCGAAAACCAGAATTCCGAATAAGCCGACTGCCAGATAAGGAAATTTGAAAGTCTGTATTCTCCGCTCGGTCGAATAATAAGGTCGGGATCTGCCTGACCTGCCGTATAAATATTATCTGAAATATCCTGCTCGGTTATATCCTCAGGGTTAATTTCGCCGTCCTTGACCTTATGCGCAATTTTCTTGACAGCATCAACGATTTCAAGCCTGCCGCCGTAATTGATTGCGATATTTACATCTATCTTATCTGCATCACGAGAGTCTCTCTCCGTTGTTTCAAATCGGCTGATAAGATCCATAGGAACACCCTCGCGGTGACCTATGAAATGTATACGCATACCCTTCTGCTTATTTTCCTCCTGACGCTCTTCAGCCTCGTCAAGATAATCTCGGAAAAGATTCATAAGCGCCTCAACTTCCTCGGGAGGTCTGCGCCAGTTTTCAGTCGAGAAAGCATAGAAGGTTATATACTTAACGCCGATTTCGCCTGCGTATTCGCAGATTTTCCTGAAAACCTTCGCTCCTGCCTTGTGACCCTCCGAACGAGGAAGATTTCTCTGCTTTGCCCAACGGCCGTTGCCATCCATTATTATTCCGATATGTTCAGGTATCTTTCTTTCCATAATACTACCTCAAAGCAAACAGGGCAGACCTTGAAGTCTGCCCCGATTTTTCTGAATTTGTCAGACAACTTAGATTTCCATAACTTCTTTTTCTTTTGCAGATGCGATTTCGTCAACCTTCTTAACGAACTCATCTGTAATTTTCTGAAGTTCATTTTCACCGTTTTTAAGATCGTCCTCAGTGATTTCCGAAGCCTTCTGCATCTTCTTTATCTTGTCGATTGAATCGCGGCGGATCGAACGGATTGCAACCTTTGAATCCTCAGCAAGCTTTTTGATATCCTTAACGATTTCCTTACGTCTGTCCTCCGTAAGAGCGGGGAAAGTAAGACGGATAACAACGCCGTCATTCTGAGGATTAATGCCGATGTCTGAAGCCTGGATTGCTTTGTAAATCGGCTCAAGAGAAGACTTATCCCAAGGCTGGATAACAAGAATTCTTGCCTCAGCAACAGAGATAGCTGCCATCTGATTGATAGGTGTCGGAACTCCCCAATAATCAACAAGAATCTTATCAAGCACTGCCGCATTTGCTCTGCCTGCGCGGATTGCCGCATACTCTTCCTTGAGTACATTTGTTGTTTTTGTCATTTTTTCTCTTGTAAAGCTGTAAACTTCTTTCATAAGAATTCTCCTTTATGTAAATTTGTAAAATTATTCTTTAACGAGTGTACCTATGTTTTCACCCTTGACAGCTCTGATAATATTTTCAGGGTCTTCAAGGTTAAAAACAAGAATTGCAATTGAATTATCTCTGCAGAGAGAAGCAGCTGTACTGTCCATAACTTTAAGACCTTTTGCAAGGACTTCTGAATGAGTGAGAGTATCATACTTCACTGCATCTGCAAATTTATTCGGGTCTTTATCGTAAACGCCATCAACATTAGTTGCCTTAAAGATAACATCAGCTTCAATTTCTGCCGCTCTGAGCGCCGCAGTTGTATCTGTTGAGAAGAAGGGGCAACCCGTACCGCAACCGAAGATAACAACCTCACCGTCTTCAAGATGCTTGACCGCATCTCTGGCAACAAACTGCTCAGCAATCGGCTGCATTGCAACGGCACTCATAACGCGAGCCTTTACGCCAAGCTGCTCAAGAGCCTCACAAAGAGCAAGCGAGTTCATAACAGTTGCGAGCATACCCATATTGTCCGCTCTTGTTCTGTTCATTGAGCCTGAGCTTCTGCCTCTCCAGAAGTTTCCGCCGCCGACAACGAGACCGACCTGAACGCCCATATCCGCAACCTTCTTAACATAGGAGCAGACATTTGTAACCATTTCAAAATCAATGCCGTGACCCTGCTCACCTGCAAGGACTTCACCGCTTAATTTAAGCAAGATTCTTTTAAACATTTTCAACCCTCCGTTGATACCTTATGACACATTTATACCATATATTTTACTTTAAAACGAACTTTATGTAAAGCCTTAAAATGTAAATTTTCTTATTTTTTTAAATTTTATCTTTATTTATTCCCTCGGACAATGTATAATATCTTTAATTTATTATTGCTTTTCAATAAATCCCGTCCGGAGGCTGAAAAATGTTTGATTTCATACAGAGAAACACGCCGAAAATCATAGACAATTTCATTGTCAGAAGAATCGAAACCGAGAGCGAATATGACTACTATGAGATTTATTCTGAGGTAAAAAAAGTCGTTCTCGCCGGCAACAGTAATCTGAGCATAGCAATGGCTTATTACCGCTATCTCAACGAATTCTGCAATGTTCTTATCACAAGCGGAGACTACGACATTTCATACATCGCAACAACTCCCCTGCCCGAAGAAAAGATAACATACACCGCTAAGCAGAAAATCCGCGCAAGAACAAGCTACGAGATGTTTTCTCTTGAAGGAAACTACTGGGGCTTTGACCGTTGGGAGAAAGAAATCGACTTCATGGCGATGCACGGAATCAACACGGCCCTCCAGCCCGTCGGCTTTGACGGCGTGCTTTACCGTACGCTCCGCGATATCGGTATGGACGAAAAGCTCTGTGCAGAATTTTCAAGCGGCCCTGCATTCCTTATGCGTCAGCTTACGGGAAATGTTGCCGCGATGAACTCCGTCAACAGTCCTGAATACCTTGAAAGAAAAATTTACATAGGCAAAAAAATCACCGAGAGAGAAAAGCATATGGGTATAACTCCCATCTTCCCTGCGATGATTCCGAGCGTACCCTTCAGCCTTCGCAAGAAATATATCAAAATGGATATTTTCAAGGCTCCGATGTGGTATAACTTCCCGCCGATTTTTTACATCAAGCCGGAAAATGCTTTCTTTGAAATTTTCAATCAGAAATTTCTTAAGTTCCAGAAAGAGTTGCTCGGCGAAACAAGCAGTTATATCATCGAGCCTCTCTTCGATGTGAACACGAAGGGATATAATTCACACCTCGCTTCTCTCGGTAAAGCTCTTGTTAATCTCCTTTCTGAGTTTGACGAAAACGCCGTCTGCTATACGCATCTGAGCGCAATCAACGAGGAATTTTTCAAAAAGACCTCTGCTGAAAGATTTATTATCATCAACGATTCGGACGAGCCAAATCCCGAATTCCTTTGCGATAAAAAACATCTTGTTGCAATCAAAGGCAATAAATACGGCAGGACGGGACTTTGCGGCGATATTGAAAAAATCAGCCGTTCGCCCTACGCTTATTCAAAATCAGAAAACCTTCTCGGCTCTGCAGTTGAGCTTGATACATTCAGCGAAAACCCGATGTTCTGCGCCGCCGTTCTTGAATCAATCAAGACTGACGAAGCTTTCGATGCAGATTCATTTGTAAATGATTTTGCAAAGAAGAGATACCGTACCGATAAATTCAACAACGAGATTATAAATCTTAAAAACCTTTGCTATAATACGGACGACTGTGCAGGCTCAATAATCTGCGCAAGACCTTCAACAAGACTAAAGCACACTGCCCCCTATGACACGATTGAAAGAAAATATGATTTCAAGGATATCTACAACATCGCAAAGAATATCATTGAAACAGACGCTTCCAAAAACGATAAAATGCGCCTTGATATCGTGTCACTCGTGCGTCAGTTTCTTTCGGAATTTGCATATCCGGTTTACCTGACTGCGACTGAGTTCTTCAAGGAAGAAAATGTTCACGATTACGAGCAGGCAAGTAACCTTTTCCTTGAAATCTGCGAGGATATGGACAGAATTCTCAAAACGCAGGAAAGCACAAATCTTTCAACAATTTATGAAAAATCTCACGAGCTTGGCAACAACAAAGAGGAGCTTCAGGCTATCGACCTCAACTTCCTTATGTACCATACAATCTGGGGACCCGTTGACCTGAGTATTATTTACGACACTGCGTGGACGGAAATCGGCGGAATGGTCAAGGATTTCTATGCACAGCGCTGGTTTATGTACTTCCGCGCGCTTGCCGCATATTTCGACAACCCAAAAAAGCTCAAGGACTTTTCAAAGAAACAGCCTCTTGACAGAAACGAGTACAAAGGTTCTTACCAGCACAAGCGACTTGCACTTTTTGAAAACAACTTCCTTGCAAATTACATCCCGAGAAAAGAAGGCATCGGTGAAGAGGACACTGTCGAAGTCGCAAAGGAAATCCTCGAAAAATACTCAGAAGTTATTCATCAGTTCTGATTATAAAAGCACTAAGGACGGTTCGCATCGAACCGCCCTTTTGTGTTTCGTTTGTCAGTTTCGGGTTTGCAGAGTTCTTTTGCCTCCTTAGAAAAGGAGGTGGCAGACCGTAAGGTCTGACGGAGGATTGATTTTGTTTTCCAATCCTCAGTCCTACGGACAGCTCCTTTGCCAAAGGAGCC
>JAGAVE010000122.1 GCA_017942105.1 Clostridia bacterium
TTCTGTTCAAATTGCGGAAGTAAAAAGCCTGCAGGCGCACCGCTTTATCAGTGTGATAAATGTGGTTGGAAGCCTGAAGACCCTCACAATCCTCCGAAATTCTGCCCCGAATGCGGAGATGTCTTTAATGAAAACGATATTCAGTGATGAAAGTTTTTTCTGCATATGAATTTAACTTAAGATATAGTATTATCATATAGAAGGGAATGATTGAATTGGCAACTGTTTTACAACAAAAATGTCCGAATTGCGGCGGTGCTGTTGAGTTTGATGCTGATTCACAGCGTTTAAAATGCCCTTACTGTGATACTGAATTTGACATTTCCGAAGAAACGGAAAATGTCGCCAATTTAGTTGAAAAGTCAGATTGGTCATCGACGGGCGCTGAATGGTCTCAGGGCGAAACCGACGGTATGTCTGTTTATATATGCAATTCCTGCGGCGGTGAAATAATTGCGGATGAATCAACCGGTGCATCAACCTGCCCATATTGCGACAGTCCCGTAGTTATGAAGGGGCAATTCTCCGGAACATTGCGCCCTGATCTTGTTATCCCGTTCAAGTTTGATAAGAAAGCAGCAAAAGATGCATTAAAAAAGCATTTTAAGGGAAAGAAATTCGTCCCTAAAGGCTTTTTATCAGATAACAAAATCGACGAAATCAAAGGGGTTTATGTCCCATTTTGGCTTTTTACTTGCGATACATATTTTGAAGGTGTATATACCGGTAAAAAAATCAGAAGGTGGTCAGACAGTAGGTACAATTATACTGAAATCTCCGAGTATAAATTCTACAGAAACGGAAATATTTCGTTTGATAATGTTCCTGTTGATGCGTCCGTAAAGATGGATGATGCTCTTATGGAGTCTCTGGAGCCGTATGATTTATCACAGGCTGTTGATTTTAATACAGCATACCTCTCAGGGTATATTGCAGATAAATTTGATCTCAGTGCAGACGATAGCGTTAACAGGGTAAATGAAAGAATCAAGAACACCGCTGAGAGTGAGTTTGAAAAAACGATAGTCGGTTATACCGGAGTTTCACCAGAAACATCTGCGATGAATATTCCTGATGGTTTTTACAAATATGCACTCTATCCCGTGTGGTTACTCAATGTTACCTGGGAAGGGAAGGTTTATCCTTTTGCAATGAACGGCCAGACGGGTCTGTTTGTCGGTGATATTCCGACTAATAAAAAGCTGGCTTGGCTTGTTGGTCTTCTCGGCGGTGCGGTCGCAGGTCTTGCTTCTTATTTTATAGCTTTTCTTGCAGGGCTTTTTTAGGAGGTGCGGTAGATGAACAGAAAATTACCGACTTTACTGATTACACTGATTATGATAACGGGCTTTTGCTTTGGAGTGGTTAGTGCGTCTGCTGAAACGGCAAATAATGCTGAAATAACACATAGTACAATTCCGTTACTTGTTGATGAAGCGGATTTACTCAATGAAAAAGAAGAAAATAATATCAAGCAAAAGCTGGAGGATTTCTCAGAAAAGCATGAGATTGAGCTTGCGATTATAACAGTGTCGGATTATGATGGTTATGATCTTTATAATTATGCCGCCGTTCTTTATTCAGAATACGAATATGGGTACGGAAAAAACAGAGACGGAGCTCTTCTCCTAAGGTATGAAAATAACGAAATCAACGACAGGGAAATCGTGATTTACTCTCGTGGCAAAGGCGCTGAGATATTCACGGATGATTACATCGAAAAAACCTTTGATGCCATGCAGAGTGATATTGAATCGAAAAGATATGAATCTGCGTTTTCTACTTATGTTGAAATGGCATCAGAAGGTGCAAAGCATAGCATTGATCCGGTTGTTCTTTTCGTGTTTGTACTTGTTGGTATGGTCATTGGTGCTGTTGCGATTAAGGTTATAATTTCAAAGAATAAATCCGTTGCAAGGAAGAATACAGCAAATCTCTATACCAGGCAGGGGAGTATGAATGTGACGGAAAAGTCTGATGTGTTTATCAGAAGTCATATTACAAAGACAGAAAGAGTGCAAAAAGAATCCCGCTCGTCTTCAGGCGGTAGCAGAAAAATTTAAGTGTTGAAAAGAACCACTGCTTGTTACATGACAAACAGTGGTTCTTTAGTTGTTTTATAAAAAGAAAAATGAGTATTCACTTGCTTCATGAATACTCACTATGGCAACAGTTGATAATAATGATGCGGTTTTACAGAGTTTCAAAAGGTTTGATTTGAAAATGAAACCATAGCAGGGATGTGAAACCATAGTTTTCAATAACCGATGAAGCACCAAAAACGACCGAACAGACAAAAATCAACATTTCTCCATTTTGATTTGCTATGATGTACTCGCAGATAAAATGGAAGTGGAGGATAGCACAAATGCAAGCAATTGAGGTAATGGGGCTTGTTAAGCAGTACAAAAAACTGACTGCCGTAGACAAGCTCTATTTAGAGATTCAGCAAGGTGAACTTTTTTCCCTGCTGGGTGTGAACGGTACCGGAAAGACCACGGTCATCAAAATGCTTTCCTGTCTGACCAAACCCACTGAGGGTGATGCCATGGTAGGCGGCCACAGCATTACCAAAGAGCCGGAACAGGTAAAGCGGCTGATTGGCGTATCTCCGCAGGAGACCGCTATTGCTCCAAACCTTTCCGTGAAAGAAAATCTGGAGCTGATCTGCGGCATCCATGTTTTTTCCAAAGAAAAAACGAAAGCAAAGATTCATGAGCTTTCCAATCAATTTGCGTTGGACACCGTTCTAAATAGGAAGGCAGGAAAATTATCCGGCGGCTGGCAGCGCCGTATCAGCATTGCCATGGCACTGATCGGAGAACCCAAAATTCTATTCCTGGACGAACCGACCCTTGGCTTGGATGTCATTGCAAGGCACGACCTCTGGGAAGTGATTCGTTCGTTGAAAGGCCGTGTAACGATAATTCTGACCACACATTACATGGAAGAAGCAGAGGAACTTTCTGACCGAATCGGTATTATGAAAAGCGGCAGACTTCTTGCTGAGGGGACGGTGGATGAATTGAAGGCAAAAGCCAGAACAAAGGATTTTGAAACGGCCTTTCTTTCCATTGTGAAGGAGGATGCGATGTGAGAATGATGACATTTGCAAAGCGGTGCTGCAAAGAAATCCTCCGGGACCCCATTAACCTGGGCTTCGGTCTGGGATTCCCGTTGGTTTTGCTGCTGCTTTTGACTACCATACAAAAGAATGTTCCGGTACACCTGTTTAAAATCGATACTCTGGCACCCGGTATAACCGTATTCGGTTTGTCCTTTATGACCCTGTTTTCTGCAACCTTGATTGCAAAAGATCGGGAAAGCGCCCTTTTGCAGAGACTGTACACCACACCGCTGACAGGCTTTGACTTTATTCTGGGGTATATGCTTCCACTTCTCCCCATCGCACTGGGTCAGACCTTGATCTGTTATCTGTTTGCGATGCCTTTGGGCTTGACGCTCAGCATAAACATTGTGTATGCTGTTATTGGGATGATTCCCATGGCTGTTTTCAATATCGCTTTGGGACTTTTATGCGGTAGTGTTTTCGGCGTGAAACAGGTCGGCGGCATTTGTGGTGCATTGCTTACCAATCTCTCTGCATGGCTTTCCGGTGTATGGTTTGATCTGGAACTTGTGGGAGGCTTTTTCGAGAAAATCGCCAATGTGCTCCCGTTTATGCACGCAGCGGAACTGGAAAAAGCATTATTCGCCGGGAATTTCGAACTTGCTGCATCCCACATTCTGCCAGTGCTTTTGTATAGTGTATTTGCAACAGTGGTGGCGGTGTGCTGTTTCCTTAGGCAAATGAAAAGACAGTAAGGATTTAAGGCGATGAAATACAAACTTATTATCGACATAAGTGCGGAAGAAGAAATCATAGCAGTTGTTCATGCGCCTTCTTCCCTGACACAGCAGATTGAAGACCTTATCTGCAGTTATTCCGGTGTAGAGTGCATCATGGGATACCGGGATGACGAGATGCGAAAACTGGCATTTGGGGAAATCGAATGTATTACCATTCTTGACAGAAAGGTGATTGCCATTGATACCTGCGGCAACCACTATCGTATCCAGGATCGGCTTCGTGATTTGGAAAGCTTTCTGCCCTCTTACTTTATCCGTATCAACAAATCTACCCTTGCCAATGAACATCGTATTGCGCGGTTTGATGCAGTGTTCAGCGGCGGCGTGGATGCGGTGTTTCGATGCGGCTACCGGGAATATGTTTCCAGGCGGTGTTTTGCAGAAATCCGAAGGAGGTATGAAGGGGTATGAAAAAATTTGTTTTAGATTTTCTGCGCCGGGGATTTATAGCATGTGGTCTTGGCCCAATCGTTTTGGCTGTACTCTATTTGATTTTGCAGCAGTCTGCTGCCGTAGAGATGCTAACTGTAAATCAAGTCTGTATTGGTATATTTTCATTGACCGCCCTGGCCTTTATTGCGGGTGGCATGAATGCCGTCTATCAAATTGAACGGTTGCCATTAATGGTGGCAGTTTTGATTCACGGTGTCGTTTTATATGTCAGCTATCTTGGCACTTATCTGCTCAACGATTGGCTGGATTGGGGTGTCACTCCAATTTTAGTTTTTTCGGGTGTTTTTGTTGTTAGCTATTTGGCAATCTGGGCGATCATTTATTCCATAATCAAAAGGAATACAAAAAAGCTCAATGAAATACTGAAGAAAAGAAAGCAAAATACAGAAGATGCACTTTGAAACTTTTTTGGCACAATGAAACTTTTCACAGTCACGCTGAAACTATTCCTCTGCGAAAATTTTCATTGTGGTTGGCTGCACCGCTGAAAACAGCTGTCCAGCACGACAAAAAATCAATCATTTAAGCTCACATTGCAACTTATCCCCAAAAGCAAAAAGCCGAAAACCCTCGTCCTGCAAGGATTTTCGGAAAAAGAGTAAGCTCGATGGTTTCGTATCAAAACCATCGAGCTTATTTGGTGCGAGAGACGGGACTTGAACCCGTACGGGATTACCACACGCCCCTCAAACGTGCGCGTCTGCCGATTCCGCCACTCTCGCATATTCGGTTTTTGTCCTCAGCGAACGAGTGAAATTATAACAAAAACCTTCGATCTTGTCAACCCTTTTTTTGAATTTTTTTAATTATTTTTTATTTTTTTTGCGGCGTTTAATAACATCTCTTTTTGGTTGGATATTTTTCCTTCAATTACAAGCTCGAGAAGGCTGTCTAGTACAGTGCCGATCTCCTTGCCATCAAAACCTGCGGCTTTAATATCATGACCGCTGACATTAAGGTCTGAGAGTTTAAGGCACAAGCCCGATGCGACAATTTCATCAATCTGAATTTCAGCAATGTCGTATGAAGCGAGCTGTTTGAGTGCGAATTCAGGGTTTTTGCCTGCTGAGTCTGCTCGCATCAATTCAAGAGTAAGCTTTATTGTTTCAGGCGTATATTTTGAACAAAAATGTGCAACGGTGTTTTTATTTCCGTCAGGATACATATCGTGTAGGAGAATCAAGTCATAAATTGTATTGATGAATGTATTTGAAAATCTGAGATTTCTGAGAATAATCTCTGCCATTTGGGCACTTTTCTCGGGATGACCTTTGAAATGTGAAACTCCGTTATTGTCGATAGTGTGACAAAAAGGTTTTGCAACATCATGAAGAAGAGCGGCGACGCGCAGTTTTTCATCATTTTTAATGCTTGAAACAACTTTAACTGTGTGTGTCCATACATCATAAATGTGATAAGGTGTATTTTGTGGGAATTCGTCAAGTCTACGAAGCTCAGGAATAATAGAGAAAATTATTTCTTTATAGTCAGTGAGGATTCTTTCGACTGCCGTTCCGCAAAGAAGCTTGACAAGTTCAACTCTGATGCGTTCCTTTGCAACATTGTTGATAAGGGGTATATTTTTTTGTATGCTTTCAGAAGTTGTTTTTTCAATCTTAAAATCAAGCACAGAAGCAAAGCGCAAAGCGCGGATAATTCTCAATGCATCCTCGTTGAATCTGATATCAGGGGCGCCTACACAACGGATGATCCTGTTTTTTAGGTCTTCCTTACCGCCGAAAATATCAATGAGACCATCCTTATGGTTATAAGCCATTGCGTTAACGGTAAAGTCGCGTCTGCTAAGGTCTTGCTCGATTTCTGTTGTAAAGTGAACACTTTCAGGACGACGATTGTCGTAGTATTCGCCGTCGACGCGCATTGTCGTGATTTCGATATGTATACCGTCGATTATAACGGTAACGGTGCCGTGCTTTAGCCCGGTAGGAATAACGCGGAAATCTTTGAAAACCTCCATTGTTTCTTGAGGAGTGGAAGAGGTTGTCATATCCCAGTCACAAGGTTCTTTTCCGCGAAGGCTGTCTCTGACGCAACCGCCGACAACATAGGCATTAAAGCCGCTTTTTTCAAGCAGCCTGAAAGCGGTATTTATGTATTCGGGACAATTTATAAACATTTAATCACTCCATCTTTACAATATTATCATTTTAAAGTATAATAATCAAGATGAATTTGTAAGGGTGATTATATGAATATTCAGATTTACGGTAAGTCAAAATGCTTTGATACTAAAAAAGCAGAGAGATATTTTAAGGAAAGAAGAATTAAATACCAATTTGTTGATCTCGTGAAATATGGAATGAGCGAGGGTGAGTACCGCAACATTAAAAATGCAGTCGGCGGTATAGATGAGCTTATTGACGAAAAATCAAAGGCATACGAGGATTGCTTTATAAAGTATCTTGCAAGCAAAGAGGCGATAGAGGAAAAGCTTCTTGAAAATCAATCCCTTTTCAAAACGCCGATCGTCCGCAACGGTAAAAAAGCAACAGTAGGTTACAAGCCCGAAATCTGGAAAGATTGGGAATGAAATAAACGCAGTTGGCATAAACCGACTGCGTTTTTCTTAGTCTTCCTTCTTTGATTTTTTTATCTTATCAACAACCGCATAGGCGGCGAGGGAGGTGAGAGTTATTGCTGAAACAATAATACCTGCCTTAAGACCTGGCGTTGTGAAGGTGAATTCGATTTCGATCTCGCCCGAAGGAACAACTATACCCATAAGGCCGCCGTTGACGGTATAAATTTCAGTTTCCTTACCGTTGACATATGCTTTCCAACCGTTGTCGTGCGGAACTGAGAAGAAGATGAGTCTTTCTCTGTTACCGCTTGATTTAGCCGTAAAGCCTGATGATGTCATAAGAAAATCCTGAGCGCCTTCTTTTTTGAAGTCTTTTTTCCAATCTATTTCTTTGTCTAGAGGTTTAACTATTCCGTCAAGCTTTTGTGCTGTTTCTTTATCAAGATAGCAGGCGACCGTCATGTTTTCTATGCGTTTATTGTTTTCTTTGGTATTGGTTGTATATTCTGCGTTTTCAATGGGCAGATAGTATTCGTATTCAAACCCGAAAGGCGTGTAATAAGGTGCGTTCTGCTCCGTTCCGTCCTTATCGACAATCGTTTTTACACTGAGAACCGATTGAATTGCAGGTGTATTGAAAAATTTATTCGAGTTGAGGTGTAGAGTGTTTTCATAACCGACCAGATTGCAGAATTGCGCAGTTGAATGAGATTTGAAGCTGATAAAGGTAGAGATACCGGGTTGGTTTACAACACAGGGATAATTGGCAAAAGCGTTATTATGTATCGTTCTGTGAGTGTATTCCGTTTCCTGCGAAGTGGCTATATCGGCGCCCTTATAGTTTTCGGCAGGATTGCATATAACGGCTTCGTTTGTGAAATATGCGCAATATGTAAAGGTACATATGAGGGCAACAGCGGGAACAACTTTTTTTGCCCGGTATATCCAGCCTTTCTTTATGTAAATGAAAAGCGGCAGATAAGTTGCAACGGTCATAATTATAAATGTTGCGATATAGGCGAAATCTTTAGCAGTGAGGGCCGCAAAAAAATCGGCTTCAGTTACCGCTTTAACTGCGTTATCGGGAAGCTTTGATGAGAATTTTTCAAGAAGAGCTATGATGGGGTTTTTCAAAACATAAGCACAGAGGATTTTGGCAACAAGAGGAAGGCCGACAACTGCAAAAGAAATTATTGAAATCGTTTTTGCACTTTTTTTAACTTCTGTATTTTCGAATTTTTCCTCAATAATTCTAAGACTTACAATAATTCCCATCAGAACAAACGCGTACCACCAACGGGTGTAGCTGACATTTGTAAAAAGGCTGAAGATGCCGTTGCCGAAAGGAATAACGGTTAAAACAAAAAGAAACTTATAAAGCTTGAAATACCAGGTGTCAGTCTTTCTTCTTAAAGCGATCAGAAGGAAAACTCCTCCTAAAAACGGCAGAAAAGCTACATTTGAGTTGAATGATGAGTACATAAAACCCGTAACGGAGCCCAGAACACCTTCGCTTGGCAGAAAGATTCCTTTTAAAATCCTTATCAACTGAGGTATTGTGCCCAGTCCTCTCAACAGAGTTGAGCTGAAGCTGCCGGTTGCTTTGCTTGTTTCAAGCAAACTCAGGGCGGAGGGGAGCAAAATAAACATAGAAGCTATTCCGCCGACTGCGTAAAAAATTATACATCTGAGCGCATCCTTAAAACAGTATTTTCCATTTGAAAACCTTACCTTAAAAATAAGGTACATTAAAAAGAAAACAGATGTTGAAATAACAAAATAGTAGTTTATCATACAATTTAGAAGCACCATAAGAGAAAGCGTAACCTTCTTGCGTCCTTCTAAAACTTCATCAACAAGATACAGAAGCGCAGGGAAAACTGCAATGACATCAATAAAATGAAAGTAGTAGGTTGAGTCCATTACAAAGCCGGAGAAGGCATATATGAGGGCGCCTATAAAAGAAAGATGCTCTGTTTTGATATAGCGCTTCAGATAAAGGTGAGCCGTTGACGCGGCGATTATGTGCTTGATAGCGAATGTGATGCTCAGTCCTATGCCGAGCATACTTTCAGGTATTAGGAAAAGCGGCCAATAGAATGGGCTTGCGTAGTTGTAAAATGAGTATGTGCCTAGAAAATTAGACCCGAGAAATGTATTTGAACTCCAAAAGGGTTGTCCTGAAAGAAGGAGACGCTTGCTTTCTTTTATAAAGGGAATCTGCTGAGACATATAGTCACCGACGAGATAAAGGTTTCCGTTATTGGAAATAATAACGGAAAGCATAGCAGTAACTATCATCAGCGAGGAAATTAAAAGAAGATACTTTGTAGAATATTTTTGTTTCATAAGATTATCGCCCCTTTAGGCTCAGTATATCATATCGCCTTTGTTTAGACAAGTAATGTCAGCGCAATAAAAACAAAATTATGATTGAAATATGCGTTTATATGTGTTATTATTAGTGTGCTAATTTTTTTAAGGAGTTTTAAATATGGAAAAGAAAACAAATAAACTCAGCATTAATACGATAGTTTCATCGGTTGTTGCAATATTGTGTGTAGCTGCGCTTTGCATCACATATGCAGTGTCCGGTAAAGCACCGGTTGAAACAGCAGACGACAAGGATGTTGCTGCAAGTCCTGCTGCAGTATCTGCCGCCGCAACCAACGATGAGTATATGACCGAAGCTGAAGCGGCCGCTTATATCGGTGTTCCGACCGATATTATGCAGCTTATGCGTGAAAAGTTCAGCTATTTTAAAGGCGCATATATGAATTATATGTATACAGACTCTCAGGGCAAGGAAGTAAAAACTATTGTTTACAACAAGGCAGCTCTCAATGAGGCTGTTGCTAAGCTCAGCAAGGATGTCGGAGCTCTCAACTTCAAGTATGTCCAGGAAAGCAAATAAACTCAGTTAATATTTCAAGCACAGATTAGCTTCTGTGCTTGTTTTTTAGGTTGGTGAATCAGTATGATTATAAGAGATGAAAACGGAAGAGCAACGGGTGTTGAAAATATTTCGGATCTTACTGAAGAAATTTCAAATATTGAAAAGATTCTTAATAAGGCTTTGAAAAACAAAAAGAAAAATATCCCGATGCCTCAGGATGAAAAAGATGCCCTGAAATTACGAATTGAGGATCTTAAGGTTCTAATGTCTTCTGCTAGCGAAGAAATTAAAAACGGCGCAAACACTATGCAGATTATTTCTCTTATCAGGGAGATGGCGAAGCTAAAAAAAATAACCGAAAACCTTGCTGAGTGTGTTAAAGATGATTGAGATTTTATTTGAAAACAGCGAGCTTGTTGCTTGTGTTAAACCGGTAGGCGTGGCCTCTCAGAATGATAAAGCTACGGATATGGTAAAGCTTCTCGAAAAACAGATGAATTCAAATGTTTTTCCTATCCATCGTCTTGATACAGCGGTAGGCGGAACTATGGTTTTTGCAAAAACACCAAAAGCGGCCGCTGAGCTTTCGAAAATTGTTTCGGAAGGTCAGCTCCGTAAGCGTTATCTTGCGGTTATATCGGGAAAACCGGATAAAGATTCGGATGTCCTTGAAGACTTGCTTTTTAAAGATTCGTCGAAAAATAAAAGCTTTGTTGTAAAAAGAGAACGAAAAGGGGTCCGTAAGGCTAAACTGGAATATGAAGTGTTGGGTTTTTGCGATGGTATGTCACTTTTGAGAATTCTTCTGCATACGGGAAGATCGCATCAGATAAGAGTACAGTTTTCGTCACGAAAAATGCCTTTAGTAGGCGACGGCAAATACGGAAGCAGGGATAATCGCTGTAATGTAGCATTGTGGTCCGAAGATATTTCTTTTAAATGGAATTCTGACGAAATGACTTTTATGTCAAAACCGGATAAAACACAATTTCCATGGTCTTTGTTTGAAAATATCTAAAGTTTTAACTGTCCGACCGTATTTTTTGTAAAAAATATGGGTTTTCTGAAATTCGGTTGATAATTGATTTTTCTTATGTTATAATCGATGCAATGTTAAAATGGAGGTGTATGGGTATATGTCAAAAGAGTATGGTAAATACGTCCGAGGCGGAGCTCCCGAAACCGAAAAATTTGATATGAACAAACCCTATGTGAAGGCAAGAGCGTATCTTCTTCCTTTTGTTTGGGCTTATTGTAATATCAGAAGACTTCATCATCTTGAAAAAGTTGAGAAAATCAGAATGAAAGGCGTTAAACCGCCGTACATTCTTTTATGTAATCATAATTCTTTTTATGATTTCTATGTTATGATGGGAGCAATTGCGCCATACAGAGCGATTCATCCGGCTGCAGTTGACGACTATATCGGCAGAGAGCATCTGCTCAGAGTTGCCGGAACGGTTCCTAAGAGAAAATATACTGCAGATATCAGCTTGCTGAGAGTTGCAAGACAGGCTTTGAAGGAAAAGCAGATTTTCGGCATATATGCTGAGGCTAGGTATTCTCTTTGCGGCGTAACAGAGGTTATTCCCGATGCAATCGGACAGCTTATTAAGCATCATAAGGTTCCTGTTGTTGTCCTTAATTGCAAGGGTCATCATATTTATGACCCGTTCTGGGGAGACCATAAGAAGAGATTTGTAACAGGTCTTCATTCTACAATGACTCAGATTCTTACACCTGAGGAGATTAAGTCGTTGACCAGCGACGAAATCAGCGTTAAGGTTAAGGAAGCTATGTATAACGATGATTTCCGTTGGCAGAGTGAAAACAGAGTCAGAATGGCATACAGAAAGCGTGCTGAAGGTCTTCATAAGGTTCTCTATCAGTGTCCTAACTGTATGACTGAGTATAAAATGAACTCAAAGGGAACTAAGATTTTTTGCGAGCATTGCGGAAAATCATGGACTCTTAATGAATACGGTGAACTTGTTGCTGATAAGGGCGAAACCGAGTTTAAATTTGCGAGCGATTGGTACAAATGGGAACGCGAGCAGGTTAAAAAGGAAGTTCTTGCAGGTACCTATCGATTTGAAAGCGAATGCCATGTAAATGATCTTCCGAACTCAAAGGGATATGTTCGCCTTGGTAACGGAAAGATTATCCACGATCTTAACGGATTCAGAGTTGAAGGTGTCAAGGATTATGACGGTAAGCCTTTTGAGATGAATATAGATTCTGCCGGTCAGTATGCTGTTCATGTTGAATACAATTACCGCTTTGGTCAGTATATGGATTGTATTGACCTCAATACTCTTGATGACACATGGTATGTTTTCCCGCACGCAAAAGAGTTTTCAGTAACAAAGATTTCACTCGCAACAGAAGAAATTTACAATGAAATTTGGCGCAGACGAAATGAAGAAAAAGCTGTAGCCTCTAAATAAGAAAGGAAATAATTATGGATATTAGAAATGACTTGCTCGAAATGCTTCAGGACTATACAGATGGTCGTATCACTGAAGTTAATCCCGAAGATGTTCTTACATCAGACCTTGGCCTTAATTCTTTTGAACTTTTCGATATGATTTGCCTTATCGAAGAGAAATATGAAATATCAATTCCGGACAGAGTTCTTCCGACTCTCGTAACGGTAAAAGATGTTGTTGAATACCTTGAAGCAAATGTTTGATTCTGAAGACGGCCATGTGCCGTCTTTTTTTATAAAATAAACTGCTTTTTAACTTTATAAGCGTAAACACAACAGATATCGCGTGATGTTTAATCGACATTTTTGACAGTTTTGTTTGCGTTTATTGTATAAAATTTACAAAAAAACATTGACATATACAATATATTGTAATAAAATTAATATATAATCAGTATATGTGAGGTGTTAATATGCAGGCGATTATTTCTGTTTGGGTTTCATTCGTTATGTTGTTTGTGAATTTTGTGCCCGGATTTATCTTGCCAGAGGAAAATACTGAGAGTAAAGTGAAGTCATATCCTTATGTATTCGTTCACGGCTTTCTTGGCTGGGGCGAAGACGAGGGCATTAATGAGGATCTTTCTTATTGGGGCGGAACCGCCTGCAATCTTGTTAAAGAACTCAACGAAGAAGGTTATGAGTGTTATGCAGCTTCTGTTGGTCCGTTTTCAAGCAATTGGGACAGAGCTTGTGAGCTTTATGCTCAGCTTACGGGAACAACGGTTGACTATGGTGAGGCTCATTCTCAAGCTCATAATCACAGCAGATATGGCAGAACATATGATAAACCGCTGTTTGAAGGTTGGGGAGAAATTGATGAAAACGGTTATGTAAACAAAGTTAACCTTATAGGTCACAGCTTTGGAGGAAATACAGTCAGACTTCTTCAGGCTCTTCTTGCTCAGGGCAGTGCTGAGGAAATGGCTGCATCACCGGATGATTGTTCACCTTTGTTTAAAGGTGGAAAGGCTGATTTTGTAAATTCCGTTGTAACGGTATGTTCGCCTAATAATGGAACGACCCTTTATTATGTTGCAGACCAGCTTAATCTCTCCTTGTTGCTTACGATCTGTGCATATACCTATGCAGGTGTTATGGGGCGTTCTCCTTTGAACGGTTATGTTGATTTCCATCTTGAACAGTTTGGGTTAACATATGTTCCGGGCGAAAAGGCAGCGGAGCAGCGTATGCTTGAAGCTATGTATGTTATGCTCAATAACTGGGAAGATACCGCTATGTATGATATGGCTCCGGATACTTTAGTTGAGCTTAATGACTATATTGAGATGGATTCTGATACATATTATTTTTCGTATGCATTCGATTCATCCTCTAAATTTGCTCCGACCGGTACTTATGTTCCGATTCCGAGTACATTCGCAGTTCTTCAGCCATTTGCATTTATGATAGGTGGTTTCAAGAATAATCGTATTACGGATTACGAAATTACAGAGGAATGGTATGCAAATGACGGCCTTGTAAATGTAATTTCCGCACTTTACCCGTTTAATGCACCTCATAAGGATTATGATGCTGCTGATATTCCAACGGGAATATGGAATGTTATGCCCGTAAGCGTTGGCGACCATGGTAACGCGATCGGAATCGGTGTTTCAGAAGAGCAGGTTGTAGGCTTTTATGTTGATATGATTAAAATGATTGAAACTTTACCAATAACCGATTAATTTGTAATTAAGTGCTGTCTCGCGACGGCACTTTTTATTTTATCATTTTAATAAAATTATTTTTTCGGGTCACACTATTTCTCGGAGGTGCTTTTCATGCGAAGGTGCATTCGTGTTTTTAGTGTGATCTGTTTTTTTGTAGTTATGGCTGTTATGATGCTTTTAATGATTGGATATGTCAGAATACCGGATGTTATGACGGTTGCTGAATATGATCGCATTAATAATGTCGGAAAACCGTATTTCTGTCAGACTTTAACCGATATTAAGTCAAAGGGACAGAGTGAAGAAGAAAATGAATATGTTACCTCTATAAAACTCTTTAATATTTTTCCCGTAAAGAAGGCGAAAGTTACCGTCACTCAGAGAAAATATGTCGTTCCGGGCGGAAGCATATTCGGTATACGCCTGTATACAAGAGGTGTAATGGTTATCCGCATAGACGAGGTAACTACCTCGTCGGGTAATGTCAGCCCCGGTAGGATTGCAGGGCTGAAAGAAGGCGATATGATTATTTCAGTTGACGGAGTTTTTGTCAACCGAAATAAAGAACTATCTGCTGTTTTTTCTTCAAGCAACGGTAAACAGTTGAAAATGCTTATAGAAAGAAACGGGCAACAGAAAGAGATAGTTTTCACGCCGGTACTGTCGGACGATTCCTCATATAAAGGCGGTTTATGGATTCGTGACAGTACAGCAGGAATAGGTACAGTTTCTTGGTATGATCGTACGAACGGAATTTTTGCAGGTCTTGGTCACGCTGTCTGTGATGTTGATACGGGTGAAATTATGCCGCTGGCAGGCGGTGACGCTGTTGAAGCGACAGTAACAGGTTGTTACAAGAGTAAATCAGGGAGTGCAGGCGAACTTTGCGGAGTGTTTTCCTCGGGAGTGATTGGCGAGTTATATATTAACGGTAATACCGGTGTCTACGGCGTTATGGATGATTTTGATAAAACTGCCAAGGAGATTCCGGTTGCGCTTAAGCAGGAGGTTAAGCCGGGCGCTGCACAGATAATATGTACGGTTGATGAAAGCGGACCGCAGTACTATGATATTCAGATAGTCCGTGTACTGGTTTCAGATTCAAGAAATCAGCGTAATATGACTATCAAAGTTACTGATCAGAGATTAATTGAAAAAACGGGTGGAATAGTGCAGGGTATGAGCGGAAGTCCTATTATTCAGGACGGTATGCTAGCCGGAGCGGTTACCCATGTTTTCATTGACAACTGCACTGAGGGCTACGGAATTCTTGCTGAGGATATGCTTGAAACAGCCGAGAATTTGCACACTGCTGAAAATCAAAAAGCATCATAACATTTCAGGTAGGCTAAAATTCTTGCCTACCTGAGTTTTTGTATAAAAGAAATAAAACAAATTATTTAAATTAATACCAAAATTTGTCAAAAAGATATTGACATAAATGACAATAAATGGTAATATAGGGTGAAAATAATTCACGGAGGTAATTTTATGGAAAATAATTTAAAAATTTTGTTGGCTGAAAACAATGACTTCGGTCAAAGCTGTATGAGAATGCTCAACTCATACGGATACAGCACCGTTTTGGTGGACAAGGATGGAGCCCAAGTGCTTACAGGATTGAGGTTTGAAAAGCCTGATGTTGTTATTATGGATGCGTTTATGCTTCATGTTGATGCTCTTGGTGTAATGAAACAAATAAAGGATATGTCTGATATTAAAAAGCCGGTAATCGTTATTCTTTCGAGTGTTGATAACCCTCATTTTGAAAATGAGATAATTTCAAGCGGTGCAGACTATTATTTTTTGAAACCCGTTGATGTTGAAATTCTTGCTCAGAGAATTTCTCAGATTACCGGTTGGAAATCAAAGGGTCACAGCTTAGCAAAGCCTGCTAATGATATTGAGGTAACTGTGTCTGAAATAATGCATCAGATTGGCGTTCCTGCTCACATTAAGGGATATACATATTTAAGAGAAGCAATTATTCTTTCTGTAAACAATGCTGAAATGATGGGATCTGTGACAAAGCTACTTTACCCGACTGTTGCAAAAACTTATAAAACTACATCATCAAGAGTTGAACGAGCTATTCGTCATGCAATAGAGGTTGCTTGGGACAGGGGAGATGTTGATGTGCTCAGTTCTTATTTTGGATATACAATACAGTCATCGAGAGGTAAGCCGACTAATTCTGAATTTATCGCCATGATAGCTGATAAGCTCAGATTGCAGATGAAGGCGTCTTAATCTTGAAAACAGTGCAGGAAGATGAATTTTACTCGTTTTCCTGCACTGAAAAAAATAAAAATTTATTGTAAAAAAGTGTTGACAAACCGATTTGTCTTTGCTATAATATCAATCGTTCCGCAGGGAACAAAACTGAATATGCGAGAGTGGCGGAATCGGCAGACGCGCACGTTTGAGGGGCGTGTGGTAATCCCGTACGGGTTCAAGTCCCGTCTCTCGCACCATATTGAGTATTCATAGGGTTGACTTATGAATACTCTTTTTTTATATCTTTATATCAAACTGTACAACCCACTATGACATTTATTGTATCTGTATAGATGTCAAGTGGGTTTTTTTGTTAAAGTATTGAAATATTGCAAACGATTGTGATATACTAAATATGCTACACAAAACCAAATAGTTTTAATGGGAATGGTATTTTCTTTTATGGGGATACTGTGATTTTCGTATGTCGTTTTTTGAAATTTGCAAAACCGCAAATTCCACAGATGATATGCGAATCTTTGTCATTCCCATTTATCTGGTTTTGTGTAGCGACAATCGGAGTTTGCGTTTTCGGTGCGTTAACTTTGGTTGGCGCACTTTTTTATTTTGCGGAGATAAAAAAGTGGACTGTTTTGTGGGTGTTCATAAATTTCCGTAAATAAATTAAAAGGAATGATAAATTTGAAAAAATTTATCGCATTAGTTTTAGTTGCTGTTTTATGTCTCTCTTTTGCAGCTTGCGGTAAAAAAGAAGATTACAGCGGCAAGTGGGTTGCAGAAGAATGGAATGTAGAAAAGACAGGCGCAATCGTCAATGCCACATTAGAACTTTATACGGATGGTACATTTAAAGAAACATCTGTCAGTTCCGTTAATGGGTATGAAGAAATGCATGGGAGTTGGAAAATAAAAGGTGATGAAATCAAAATGGTCTATACCAGATTAGTCGCGGGTGATGACCTTGGCTTTGATGCTAACGGACGACCTATAGACGGTATAGAACGCGGTACAACATATACCATATTAGATGCTCTCACAATAAAAAATGGCGAACATTACTATAACAAAGAGCATTAATGCAAACACCCCTTATGAACACCCGCACCAGCTTCAACAAAAGAGCTTGCTTTATAGCAAACTCTTTTGTTGTATTGTGTCTTTGCTAAATAGACAATAAAAAACTTCGCAAGAAGTGTTTTTGCTTTTTATTCGACTTTGATAGCGGAATTTAAACCGCCGAAGTAAA
>JAGAVE010000123.1 GCA_017942105.1 Clostridia bacterium
GATTTATCCTTTGAGCAGTAGAAACCTGTACATTCCAATACAACATCTACACCAATCTCGCCCCATGGAAGTTCTTTAGCATCTGCTTTTGCATAGATTGTAAGAACCTTACCATCAACTGTGATTGTACCTGCTTCGTCATCAGCTGAAACTGTGTGAAGATTCTCGCCGATTGTACCGCAGTAACCACCCTGTGCTGTATCATACTTAAGAAGAGCAGCAAGCATTGAGGGCTTTGTGAGGTCGTTGATAGCAACTACATCGTAGCCTTCTGCACCGAACATCTGGCGGAAAGCAAGACGGCCGATACGACCAAAACCGTTAATAGCAACTTTAACTGACATTTGAATTACCTCCAAAATAGTAATTTAATTTTATTTACCATTGGTTATTTTATAACTTTTAAAGAATTAATTCAAGGGGTTTGTTATATTTTTAACTCAATTTTCAAACTTTTGGTAATCTGTACAAAAAATACAAAATCCTGACAAAAAAGAAGATAAATTTAACAAAGAAAAAACGGTTAATTTTTCATCATATACTTAGTTTTGCTCATAAATATTCATTAATTCACTTGAATTAAGAAATATTTAATGTATAATTGACTAAGAATTGAGGTGACTATATGAGCAGGCTGATTTCATATACCGTTGACGAAGAATATAACGGTGAAAATGTTTATAAATTTTTAAGAGAAAAAGCAAAAATTTCATACCGTCTGTTAAAATCACTCAAGCAAATACGAAACGGCATTATGCTCAACGGCGAACATATACGCACCGTCGACATTATCCATACGGGCGATATAATCTCGGTAGATATCCCCTGCCCTGAGAGTGAAATTGAACCCGTAGAAATGCCTCTTGAAATTCTTTATGAGGACAGCGACCTGCTCATAATCAACAAGGATCCGTTTATCGCCTGCCATCCGACCCATAACCATCAGGGTGATACACTTGCAAACGCCGTCGCATACTATCTTAAATCCAAGGACAAAAATTCCGTTTTCCGTGCAGTCGGCAGATTGGATAAAGGCACATCGGGAATTGTTATCTGCGCACTTAACAAGCATTGCGCTGCAATGATTCCGGGCACCGTTGAAAAGGAATATCTCGCAATCATAAACGGTAAACCCGAAAAAGAAGGTACGATTGATGCGCCCATCTACCGACCCGACCCGATGAAAACAATTCGCGCCGTCGGCAAAGGCGGAGACTATGCTGTTACACATTGGTCAGTTATAAAGCAAAACGACACTATGGCGTTTGCAAAAATCAACCTTGAAACAGGAAGAACACATCAGATAAGAGTTCATTTTTCGCATATCGGTATGCCGCTTGTCGGCGACAGCTTATACGGTACGGATGAAAATAATTACGGGCATCAGATGCTCCATTGCCATAGGGTTTCGTTTGTTCATCCCGTAACGGGCGAAAAAATCACAATCAATGCACCAATGCCTGCGGATATGCAGAAAATTGCGGATGGGATTGAGTAATACTCTTGACAAATCAGTGCATATATGTTACTCTCAACGAAATCAAACCGAGGTATTATCATGAAAACATATCTTATCATAAAAACTGATATGTATGCTCAGTGGCTTGCACCATATTACGGTCGCAGGTCTACAACATTATGCTCATTTCGTGATATTTAAACCTTTAACGATATGATTTTAACGGTGTAGGCTTTTAACATAAGCTTACACCGTTTTTTATTAAAGGAGAATTTTTATGAACACTTTGGATTTCAACAAAAACAGTCTTACTTCAGCCGAAAATACTGTTATCAACTTCTATAACAACTATGATGAAGAAGGCAGACTTCAGCGCAGAAGCAGAATGCCTGAATATCTTACAACTATGAAGTATATTGAAAAGTATCTTAATCCTGGTTCAAAAATCATTGAGATTGGTGCAGGTACCGGAAGATATTCGCTCACCCTCGCTGAAATGGGCTATGAGGTTACTGCAATTGAACTGGTTGAGCATAATATCAAAATATTAAAAAACAAAGTCAAAGCTAACCATAACATTAAAGTTATACAAGGTAATGCATGTGATTTATCTCAGTTTTCAGATAATACTTTTGATATGGTACTGTTACTTGGGCCTATGTATCATCTTTTTAACAACAATGATAAGCATTTGGCTCTGAGTGAAGCAATTCGCCTTGCTAAAGAAAATGGTATTATCTACGTTTCATACTGTAATAACGACACATCTGTATATAAGTTCTTTTACACAAACAGAATACTTGATTTTATCGAAAAAGGACTTATCAAAGACAATTATCACACCGTATCAGAACCTGAAGAAATATTTGAACTGTATCGAAAATCAGATATTGATGAGCTTATGAAAGGATACAACGTATCACGTCTTCATTTTGTTGGTGTAGATATGCTCTCATATATTTTCGATGATAAATTTGATTCTATGAATGATCGTGAATTTGAAGAATATATGAAATTTTTATCAAACTTATGCGAACGTGAAGACTGCGTTGGTATGTCTATTCATATGCTTGATATATTCAGAAAAAATAAGAGTCTGTAATTTGTTGTTGTAGCTTTTACATATAGCACAGTAACATAGTTAAAGGTACAAAAACCCGTCCCCTACTATTTTACTCGAGAAGTATCCGTAGGGGAACATAGTATGTTCCCGTTAAAACAAATCCAAACCACGGGCAGATGATATCTGCCCCTACGACATTGATTTAAAACTTGTTCGACAAAACCAATTTTGTCTCGTCCCCTTATAATGCAGAACAACCTCCACAGCTCTCGTTGTGGAGGTTAATTCTATACATAACACTCATATCAACACACAGAACAGTCCCCTGTGTTAATATTTTATATATCCCACTTATAGTGTCTTAAGTTTGAATCCATAAACAGTGCGCCGATATCGAGGGCGTGGATAAGGGTACCGTCCTCCATAGGATAAACCGTAACATCCTGACCTTCACCGCCGAAATTATCGATAAGCTTCCATTCGTACATAATTCTGTCGAAGCATTTTTCAACTTCGCCGTTTGACGGGTTTATGGTATAGACTGCTCTCGTAGCGTCGTTAGTGCCTACATAGATGAGTCCTTTATACACTTCACCGCCCTGGATTCTTCCGACCGTTTCAGAAAGCTCAACGGTTTTTACATACTCAAATGTTTCAAGATCGAAGCAATAAAGCTCCGTTGCTTCCTTACTGTGTGATGAATAGATAAGTCCGTTCTCTTCATCGCAGGAAAGCCACGACATTCCACGGGTCAGAATCTCGTTCGAAATCACCTTATATTCGCCCGTAAACTCAAGAGTTTCAGCATCATAAACAGCAATTATCGGGTATTCCCATACCTTGCTGTCTTCAAGCGGTGCATAGATATAACCGTCACAATAGCTGATACCGCCGATGTGTGCAGAGCCGTAAGTCTCAGCCAGCTCTTCGGGTATAGCCTCATAATTATAAGCAAGTACAGTCTGATTATCAAAGGCTATTTTGACAAGGGTCGACTTACCGCTGAAATACCATGCCTCACCGTCCGTCGTTACGCCCTGAGCGCGTTCAATAGTTTCCAGACCGAACACCTTGGAGTTTGATTCGTATGGGTAAATATCGCCGTTAAAAGCAGAGTTTATGCCATTACTCATCGTCATAAGTAAAGATATCACTACGGCAAAAATTTTGTAAAAGGCACCTTTTACGATGTTATAAAATACCAGCATTTTTCTACCTCTTTATTTTGCAATTACAGAATCGCACCAGGCGATGATATCTGCATAGACGGTAAATCTGTCATCTTCGTTGTGTATCTCGTGTCTGAGACCGTCATAGAGCTTGATATCGAGATTTGTGTGTCCTGTTTCCTTAAGCTTATCGTAAACAATTTTAACACCCTTACCGTATGAGCCGACGGGGTCCTGTGTACCTGCGATAAGATACATCGGCAAATCTTTCGGCGTAGCACTGAACGCATTCGCATTGCTGACAAAATTGAGAACTTCAAAAAGGTTTTTGTATCCCGAAACGGTAAACAGAAATCCGCAGTATTTATCAGCTATATATTTATCAATATTTTCCTTATTGACAGAAAGCCAGTCAAAGGGAGTTCTTCCCTCAAAGCGCTTGTTATATGCGCCGAAAGCAAGACCGTTAATGAATTCGCTCTTATGCTTTGATCCCTTGATTTTTTCGATAAGAGAAGCTGCAACGATACCTGCGCCTGCTGCAGGATTCGGTCCTGCCGTACCGCAAATTATTGCGCCTGCAATATCGTCTGCATATTTTGTTATATAGTGGCGTGCAACGAAAGAACCCATACTGTGACCCATAAGAATTACGGGCTTATTGAACTCTTCCTTTGCAAGCTTTGTAAGCTTATGAACATCCTCAACGAAGCCTATACCCGCCTTGTTTTTATCGCCGTTGAAATAGCCAAGATCGGCATCGGAATTAATTGAACGACCGTGGCCTGCGTGGTCATTGATTATTACGGCATAGCCCGCCTCGCAAAGGAAGCTGCCAAGCTCTTCATATCTTTCGCCGTGTTCAGCCATTCCGTGTGAAATCTGAAGAACAGCTTTAATTTCACCATTTTCCGGCGCCCAGCTCCTTGCAAAAATATCTGCAACCCCCGTTGCTGACGGATACGAATACTCTTTTCTTATAACTTTCATAATACAACCTCCGGACACATATATTTGTTCTATTATATCATCTGCAGGAAAATTTTTATATAAATAAATTTAACAAATAGAGATTTTTCTATTTGTGCAAAACAGCAAAACGGTCACCCTTTCGGGCAACCGTTTCAATTTATTTATTGTTATCTAAAAACAGCTTTTCGTTATCAGAATAAATATCGTATGCGTTGTGAATAACCTCGATTTCGACATCCCCGTGTTCTCCGCCGAACTCACCGTCAAGAGTCCACGCAACCTTATCTTCGCAGGTAATCTTAACATGCTTTGTTCTCGTGAAGATGATATTATCGCCGCTGTAATCCTTACGGATAACCTTATTAAGGATTCCCAGTGCATCGATATTTCTCTTAAGTCCGCGAACAAGAAGTAGCTCAAAATAACCGTCATTAAGCTTAATGTCATCGTACTTGAATACGCCTGCGACAGATGTTGTATTGGAAATCGCGCCGAAATAAAATTTATCTTCAACGACGCCTCCGTCATACTCAATCTTCATATAAGTCGGTTTAAAACCAAAAACCATCGGAAGAAATCTTATACCCACGCCGTAAAAGACATACGCCTGATGACCAAAAAGATTTTTCCATTTCTGCGGTGTTGTATATGCAAGATCAGAGGCAACTCCGAAAGAAGCAATATAATTAAAATATCTGCCCTGAAACAAGCCAACATCATAACCGTTAACATTGCCGTTAAGAATCATTTCAGTTGCAGGACCGACTCCTACAGGGATGCCCAATGTGCTCGCAAGGTCATTTGTCGAGCCTGAAGGGATGTATCCGACAGGCACCCTTTTATCAAGAGCAAGGACACCGTTAATCGTTTCGTTAAGAGTGCCGTCACCGCCGCAACAAAGAACTAGGTCGCAATCTTTACCTTTTTCTTTAACTATGGTTGTTGCATCGCCCTGACACTTTGTAGTTTCAACACTAAACTCAAAATCAGCCGGTGAGAGTCTGTTGATAATATCCGCCGAGCTGACGCGCTTACGGTCTACACCTGCACAGGGATTGATTACCAGCAAAGCCTTTTTCTTTTCCAACCCATCACTTCCGTTTCTGTCAAAAGCTACTTTAAGTATAACAAAAGTATATCAAAACGCAATTTTTCAGTCAATAGACTTCACATAATTATTACGAAAAAGGAAGTTTGTAACAAAATTATTCAACTCGCAAATCAAAAATTTGGTACATTTCGGAATAGTTTGTGACATAATAATCCGCAGTTTCTTTAATATGCTCTTTTTCGTCCTCCGCAGAATAATCTTCAACTGCTATAACTTTGTACCCCGCCCTCTTTGCAGTATCTATCGCATACGCTGCATCCTCAAAAATAAAAACATTTTCATCGGCGCCGAGAAAATCCTTAGCTTTGTTATATATATCAGGCTCCTGCTTGCTGACACCTATTTCCTTCGTTGAAAAAACGGCATCAAAGTATTGTAGAAGACCGTTTCTTTCCAAGGCGGGCTCCATAAGATAGCGATCGGTAGCTGTCGCAACAACGCACCTTACCCCGTTATCCTTCAACACCTGCAAAAACTCGCGAACACCGTCCTTAGCGAGTGCAACATTATTATAATAATATTCAAGAATCTTCATAATATCAGCGCGAATTTCTTCGGGTGACATATTCAGCTCATAATTTTCAAGAAAATATTTAATTGCATTAAAATAACCGTATCTTCTGAAAACTCTGCTTTCTTTCGGTTCGATACCGCGCATCATAAGAAAGGCGCTGTCAAGAGTATCCCAAATGTGCATTGAATCCATAAGAGTACCGTCAGCGTCAAAAATTGCATACTTAATTTTTTCCATAATAAACCTTTCAAAAAACTGAGGCGAACTTTCGTCCGCCCCAAAAATTAAACTAAAATCAGATATAAAGGAACCATTCGAGAATACTTACGATAAAGTTTATAACATCGAGCCAGAATCCTTCTGCGCCCCATGTATACATCCAGTCGATAAGCTTTTCGATAGGCTTTGTTGAAACATGCTCAACTTCAAGAGCTTCAACGATTTCGTTACCTGTTACGCTTACAGCAAGCTCTTCGCTGACAGTACCGTCTTCAGCAACAAATGCACCCTCTTCGAAGAAGAATGTGTATGTCTCAGCGTGGTTGATGTAGTTCTTGAACGGAATGTAAAGAGTTACAACCCAACCGTCTGCGCTTGAACCCGGGGCAAGCAAATATTCGAGAGATTCAACCGGAGCAAAGAAACAAAGATCTGATGCATTCATTTCCTCGCCTGTGAACACCCAAACAGATGCGTCATCGGCAAAAGCCGAAAAATCACCTTTTACCTCGATAGCGATTGTCTCTGCATAGTCATCATCCCAATCACCTTCAACGCTGTAAAGAGAACCGGTTACTGCAAATGTAGCAGTTTCTTCAGCGTTCGCCATTACGGGCATTGCAAGAAGAACAGACAACGAAAGAATGATTGCCAACACTTTTGATAAAGCTTTAGTCATAACAACACCTCATTTTTATTTTTATGGTTTAATTTTAACATATTACAGCAATTTGTCAATAATACAGTATCGACAAATTATCAGGTAGTCAGTTTGGCGTAGTTAGCCATAAGCTTCTTCGTTCCTGACTTATCAAAGGCAATTTCAAGCAATGTATCGTTGCCGACAGCCTGAGCCGAAAGCACAACACCCGTACCGAACACCTTGTGCTTTACGGTATCACCAACCTTGAAGGATGACGATGGCTTTGCCGCAGGTGCAACAGGTTTTGAGAATGACGACTGACCGGAGAAACCTCTCTTTATCGGTCTTCCGCTCGTGAAATCCTCGCCGAAATCCTTGTACGGCTCTGACTCTGCACTTCTCTTAAATGCGCTGTATGAAGTAACACCCGTCTTTTCCGTCAGCTCTGACGGGATTTCATTGAGAAATCTTGAAGGCGGATTATGCGAGGTTGAACCGAAGATCAGCCTTGTTCGCGTGTTGGTAAGATAAAGACGCTGTTTTGCTCTCGTTATTCCAACATAAGCAAGACGCCTTTCTTCCTCCATATCCTCAGGGTTATAAATCGACTGAGAACCCGGGAAAACACCGTCTTCCATACCGATTATGAATACCTCGGGAAATTCAAGACCCTTTGCTGAATGCATCGTCATCATTACAACAGCATCAACATCGGCATTGTAGTTATCAATATCCGTCATAAGTGCGATTTCCTCAAGGAAGCCGTTGAGAGTCGGATCTTCTGACTCTTCCTCATAACGCATAAGGTTAGCTTTAAGCTCGTTTAAGTTTTCTTTTCTGTCCTGAGCTGTGTCCTTATCCTCATTAAGAGAGATATAATATCCCGTTTTGTTAAGCACAAGCTCAAGAAGCTGAGACGGCTTTAATTCCTCTGCAGCTTCCTGCAGCTCTCTCATCATCTCAGTAAAAGAATTAAGCTTCTGCGCCGCTCTGCTCAAAGCAGGATAGCTCGACGCATTTGAAATAACCGCAAACATACTGACATCAAGCCCTGCGGCAATTTCAGCGGCATTGTTAAGAGTCGTATCTCCTATTCCCCTTTTCGGCTCATTAATTATACGGCGAAGACGCACATTATCAGACGGATTGTTAACAACCGTAAGATAAGCCAAAGCATCCTTTATTTCTTTTCTTTCATAGAATCGAAGACCGCCGATAATACGATACGGCACACCTGCCCTGACAAAAGCATTTTCAATAAGGCTCGACTGAGCATTCATTCTGTAAAGAACAGCGTGATCGCTCATTTTTCTGCCGTTGGCGGCATTTTTCATAACTGTATCAGCTACGAAACGAGCTTCTTCTCTTTCGTCATATGAAGTATTGACAACAATCTTATCGCCCATACCGTTATCAGTCCAAAGATTTTTGCCCTTTCTCTGCTGGTTATTGGCAATAACAGCATTCGCCGCATCAAGGATAGTCTGAGTTGAACGGTAATTCTGCTCAAGCCTTATAACCTTTGCATCGCGGTATCTTTCCTCAAAGCTCAGGATGTTTTCAATTGTTGCACCGCGGAATTTGTAGATACTCTGGTCATCATCACCGACAACGCAGATATTTCTGTACTTATCGGCAAGGATACTTGTCAGAACATACTGCGCATGGTTTGTATCCTGATATTCATCGACAAGAATATACTTGAATTTATTCTGATAATAGCCCCTTACCTCATCGTTTGATTCAAGCAACTCAACCGTTTTGAAAATGATATCATCAAAATCAAGAGCATCAGCAGTTTTAAGAAGCTTTTGATAGCACTCGTAAGCTTTGCCGATTGTTTTAAGTCTGACATCCGAGCCTGCCTGCTCAATGTACTCCTGAGGAGTTATCAGCCTATCTTTTGCCTTGCTTATCTCTTTTAAAATCACCTTATGAGAAAGCATTTTATCGTTGATGTCAAGAAGGCGCTGAACCTCCTTCATAACTCTTTTTGAATCATCGGTATCGTAAATCGTGAAATGATTTGTATAGCCGAGCAAATCGCCGTGGCGGCGAAGAATACGGGAACAAGCTGAATGGAATGTGCTTGCCCAGATATCGTTTGCGGCATCTCCCAAAAGCTTTGCAAGTCGGGCTTTGAGCTCATTTGCGGCTTTATTGGTAAATGTAATTGCAAGAATCTCCCACGGCTGAGGAGCATCGACCGTAAGAAGGTCATAAACATCAAAAAGGTCAACCGTCGGGTCCTTGAGATATTCCTTCATTATGGCGACATCAGTCTGCGTCGGTTCAAAATCGCACTTGACTGAATTGTATGCATCGCCGTATTTTATCATATTAGCTATTCTGTTAACCAAAACCGTTGTTTTTCCGCTGCCTGCACCTGCAAGAAGCAGCAAGGGGCCTCTTACTGTATAAATAGCCTCTTGCTGCTTTTCGTTCATCTTTGAAAAATCTTTTGCAATTATACGGCGGCGAAGTTCTAAAAATTCGTCTTTAAGCATAATTTATGTCCTTTTTCTAAATCAGATAGAAATTACCTTTGCCATCTCGTAAAGATCCATATCGATGTGCTTCTTCATATTAAGAGCCTCAAAGATATCGATATCAACAATCTGATCCTTCTGCATTGCAACAACTCTGTTGCCGATTCCGTTCATAAGGAGCTTTACTGCGTGGTAACCCATAAGGCTTGCTGTTACACGGTCGCGAACTGTCGGTGAGCCGCCACGCTGAACATGAGCGAGTACCATAGATCTTGATTCAACGCCTGTTTCAGCCTCAATCGCCTTTGCAAGCTCGTCAACAGAAATAATACCGTCTGCAGGAATGCCCTCAGCAACGATAACAAGGAAGTGAGTCTTACCTGTTTTCTGCGTACGACGGATTCTGTCGAAAACATCGCGCTTGAGATCAAACTCAACCTCAGGAATAAGGATAGCTGTTGCACCTACTGCGATACCTGCGTTGAGTGCAAGGTAGCCTGCGCGTCTGCCCATTACTTCGATAACTGAGCAACGGTCATGAGAAGCTGATGTATCACGGATACGGTCAACCATTTCCATAATTGTATTCATACAAGTATCGTAGCCGATAGTATAATCACAGCAAGCGATATCGTTATCGATTGTACCCGGAACACCTACGCAAGGAATACCTCTCTCTGAAAGGTCACGGGCACCTCTGAATGAACCGTCACCGCCGATGACAACGATACCCTCAATACCGTAAGCATTACAAATCTCGATAGCTCTGTTCATTCCCTCTTCTGTTGCAAACTCCTTGCTTCTTGCAGAATGAAGGAATGTACCACCCCTATGGATAATATCACATACTGAACGGATTTCCATAGGAATGAGCTTACCCTCCATAAGTCCCTGGAAACCGCGATCAATCGCATAAACCTTAATATTGTTTTCGCAAGCTGTACGAACAACTGCACGAACAGCAGCGTTCATTCCCGGTGCGTCACCGCCACTTGTCAATACGCCGATAGTCTTCATTTCAAACTTCCTCCTAAACAGTTAAATTGATAACATAACATTCCGTATAATACACCAGAATGAAAAAATTGTCAAATAAAATAGTATTATTTACCTTAAAACTACATTTTCTTCGCTGAGAACTCTCTTCAATTCATCAAGCAGAGGCTCATTTACATCAACAAACCTTGTTGACGGCAGAGTTCTGTACTCTTGCTTATCAGCAAAATAGTAGTAAAGGGGCGTTTTGCCCTCAAAGATTGACAGAAGCTTTTCTGCCTGAATCTGTTCAGGGCAACCCTCAGACGGAAATCTGAGGAAAAGACCGCTTTTTTTCTTTTTCTGCGTCTGCGGCTCTTCCGTCGTCCTTGTCATCGGCTTACCCTGCTCTTTCTGAGCATCTTCAGGAGTGGAGATAAACTCGCAGATAAGCTTTGGCGGCTCATCGTCACGGATATCAAGTCTGCCTTTTATCACGACAACCTTACCCTCAGCAATAAGCGGAGAACTCTGGATAAGCGTTTTCGGGAAAACGATAACCTCAATTCCGCCCGTTATGTCTTCAAGGTCAACAAACGCCATAGTAGTATCGCTCTTGGTAACCTTTTTCTTGACGCCGGTTATGATACCCATAGCCTTGACCCTTTCTCCGTCTTTATATACTGCCGTTTCACCGTCTGAGACATTCAGCTCTGAAATCCTTACACAGTGAAGCTTCGCCGCCATATCAGTATATTCAGACATCGGATGTCCTGACAAATAGAGTCCCGTAGTCTCCTTCTCCATACTAAGAAGCTCATAAAGAGGAAACTCATCATAATACCTGAGCTTCGGTTCACTGTGATGCGCAAGGTCGCTTCCCATATCGAAAAGTCCGATCTGACCTTCAATATTGCGCTTCTTTTTACTGTCAAGCTCGTCAATGATTTCATTCATACCCATAATCATCTGACGGCGGTTTGCACCCAAACCATCAAGTGCGCCGCAACGGATGAGGCTTTCGACAGCGCGCTTATTGAAATCTGCACCATGCATTCTTGAACAAAAATCGTAGAAGGATGTAAACTTTCCAAGTCTTCTTTCTGCTATGATATTCTTAATAAAGTTTCTTCCCAGATTTTTTATTGCAAGAAGGCCGAAACGGATATTACCGTCACTTACGGCAAAGCCTTCCAGACTTTCATTCACATGGGGCGGAAGGACTTTGATGCCGAGATTGCTACACTCATTTGTATATTCTGAAACCTTCGCTGAATTATCGAGCACGCTTGAAAGAAGCGCCGCCATAAACTCGCAAGGATAATGGCACTTAAGATATGCCGTCTGATACGAAACATAGGCATAAGCCGCCGCGTGCGACTTATTGAAGGCATAGGATGCAAATGATGACATATCGTCAAAAATATCGTTTGCTACATCTGCCGGAATACCCCTTTTAACGCAACCTTCACATTCAACGGTTCCGTCCTCACGAATCATACCGTAAATAAAATTCTGCCTTTCCCTTTCCATTACATCGTGCTTTTTCTTTGACATTGCACGGCGAACGATATCAGCCCGTCCGTATGAATAGCCCGCAAGAGAACGGAATATCTGCATTACCTGCTCCTGATAGACCATACATCCGTTCGTAACTTCAAGAATATCGCGAAGCTTTTCTGTTTTATAAACCGTATCCTCAGGGTGATGACGGTTATTGATATAAGTATCAATCGAATCCATCGGACCGGGTCTGTAAAGAGAGATAACGGCGATGAGATCTTCGATATTGACAGGCTTAAGACCGACAAGAACAGATTTCATTCCTGCTGATTCAAACTGGAACACGCCTTCCGTAAGACCCTTGGACATCATTTTAAATGTATCTTCATCAGATGTGCTTACCTTATAAATATCAAAATCCTTATCTTTAAGGCGTATCATCTTCTCAGCATCACTGATAACAGTAAGTGTACGAAGACCAAGGAAATCCATTTTCAGAAGACCAAGCTCTTCAAGAGTCGTCATTGTGTACTGAGTTACGGGAGAGTTATCGTTCAGGGCAAGAGGAACATAACTTGCAACAGGGTCTCTCGTGATAACTACTCCTGCTGCGTGGGTTGAAGAATGACGGGGCATACCCTCAACCTTCATTGAAGTATCAATGAGCTCCTTAATCTGCTCGTCGGAATCGTAAAGTTCCTTGAATTCCGGAGACTTTTTGAGTGCCTTCTGAATCGTTATATTGAGTTCTCTGGGCACCTGCTTTGAAACATTATCAACAACATTATACGGAATTCCCATTGCTCTGCCGACATCACGGATAGCCGCTCTTGCGGCAAGCGTTCCGAAAGTTACGATCTGCGCAACATGGTCTGCACCGTATTTGTCGATAACATAGTCGATGACCTCTTCTCGTCTTTCATAGCAGAAGTCAACATCAAAGTCAGGCATACTGACTCGTTCAGGGTTAAGGAATCTTTCAAAAAGAAGGTTATACTTCATCGGGTCGATACCCGTGATTCCTATACAGTATGCCGCGAGGCTACCTGCACCCGAACCTCTGCCCGGGCCGACGGGAATACCCTTGCTTTTTGCGTATCTGATAAAATCATGAACAATAAGGAAATAATCAACATAGCCCATTTTATTGATTACCTCAAGCTCATAATCCAGTCTTTCGTAATATTCTGCCGGAGGATTCGCGCCATAGTTGCGAAGCATTCCCTCGTAGCATTGCTCCTTGAACCATTCAAAATGGTCTTTACCGTCGGGAACTTCAAAATGCGGCAATTTAGTGTTGCCGAATTCAAAATCAAAATTACATCTTTCTGAAATTTTCTGAGTATTCTCTATCGCTTCAGGAACATGAGAAAAAAGCTCCGTCATCTCTTGCTCAGATTTAAGATAGAACTCATCGGTCTGAAATTCAAGAGAATTTTCCTGACCGATTGTAGTATTTGTCGCAACGCATATAAGAACCTGCTGAGTTTTACTGTCTTCACGGTTGACATAGTGAGTATCGTTCGTTGCAACGAGAGGAATTCCCGTTTCTTTTGAAAGCTTGATAAGCAGAGGCTCTATCTGCTTTTGCTCACTGATTCCGTGATTCTGCATCTCGAGATAGAAGTTCTCTTCGCCGAAAACAGATTTATACCACAGCGCCTTTTCCTTTGCTCTTTCATAATCACCGGCAGTAAGTGCTCTGGGGATTTCACCCGCAAGGCAGGCAGAAAGAGCAATAAGACCCTCACTGTGCTTCTCAAGAAGCTCTTTATCTATCCTGGGTTTTGTATAGAACCCTTCTGTCCAAGCCTTTGAAACCATCGCGATAAGGTTCTGATATCCCGTTGCATTCTTACAAAGAAGAACAAGGTGGTATCTCTCGCTGTCAAGCGCATGGACTTTATCAAAACGGCTTCTTGATGCAACATAACACTCGCAACCTATAATTGGTTTGATGCCCTTGGCTTTTGCCTTTTTATAAAAATCCACAGCGCCATACATAACGCCGTGGTCAGTGATTGCTATTGAAGTCTGACCAAGCTCAATTGCCCTGTCAAGAACATTATCAAGGCGGCACGCACCGTCAAGCAGGCTGTATTCTGTATGAAGATGTAAATGAGTAAACCCGGACACTGCGCCGCCTCCTTTTATCTGTATTTTTCTGCAATGCTCATCAGCTTTTCAAGCCGATGATTTACACCTGACCTTGAAATAGGTACACTCAGAGCCGCGCCCAATTCCTTCAGTGACATATCTGGATTTTCTTTTCTTAAAACAGCAAGCTCTTTCAACTCATCCGTAAGCGAATCAAGCCCCTGCTTTTTTTCTATAATTTCAATCGCTTCCACCTGAGCCAGACCCGCTTCAATCGCACGGCTCATATTGGCAGATTCGAAATTCATCTTGCGGTTTATTTTGTTTCTGACATCCTTCTGTACCTTGATACCCATTAACTGAAGGCTTGAATTCGGCGCTCCCATCATCGTCAGCAGATCCTCGATGTTTTCACTGCCCTTTATGTATATAACATGGGAATACTTTCTGAGTATGTACTTTGCACTGAGGCTTGAATCCGTAAGGATTTTAAGAAGGTCTCCGCTGAGTTTATTGTGCTGAACAACAAATTCAAGATGATATCCTTTATTCGGATCTGACAGAGAACCGCAAGACATAAAAGCTCCTCTTAAAAACGCACCATAACAGCCTTCATCCTCAAAATTCCCGTGGTTAACTCTGAGCGAAATTTCGTTAATCGAATGGTCAAATGTTTCTAAAACCATTTTTCTCTCCGACGCCGCAGGAATCTTCATCACCCATTTACCGCTTTTCAAGTTAGAAACAATCGGTTCGATACCTGTTACTTCCGATACTATATCCGAAAAAGAATCTATTACACAACTATAATCTGTTGCGCAGGATATTGAGCGGGAATTAAAGCTTTTGCCGAAGAGCAGAAAACCGTAAGCGTATGCGCGCTTCTGCGCTGCGGTGAGAAACTGCGTCTGAGACAATTCATTTTTCACATCTGATGTAAATGACATATTTCCACCTGTTATTTTTCGATATCTCTGTGTTTGATCGAAACTGAATTTCCGAGAGCCGCAAGGCTGTCTTTAATTTGCTCTGCAAAGCATACCGAGCGGTGTCTGCCGCCCGTACAGCCTATTGCAATAATAAGCTGGCTCTTACCCTCCTGCCTATAGAGAGGGACGGAATACTGAACGAGGTCATCGATTTTTTTAAGCAACATTTTTGACTGTTCAAATTTCATAACAAAGTCGCGGACTTCCTTTTCGAGACCCGTGTGACACTTCAACTCAGGGATATAGAAGGGATTGGGAAGGCAACGCACATCAAAAACCAAATCCGCATCCGTCGGAATTCCGTACTTAAAGCCGAAAGACATACACGAAATTTTAATCGCCTGCTCGGGGTTTTCAAGGAACAAATCGACCACCCTATGCTTACATTCGGCTACCGTTGTTTTCGAAGTATCTATAGTATAGTCCGCAATCGCACGGATATTTCGCATAATTTCCCTTTCATAGCTAATACAAGCGGAAAGCGAGCCTTCACACTGTTCAAGCAAGGGGTGCTTTCTTCTCGTCTGATTATAACGGTTGATGATAACATCGTCTGCGGCATCTATGAAAAGAATTTTATACTTATAGTTCATTTTCTCAAGAGCTTCAAATGTTTTTTTGAAATCCTTAAGAGAGTTTTCACCGACCCGTATATCCGTAACCGTTGCGATTTTCTGATCTGTTTCGTGAGATGTGTTTATAAACTGCGCTATCGTAGGAATCAGCGCAGGAGGCATATTGTCTGCACAAAAATATCCCAAGTCCTCAAGTGCATCGGTAACGGCGGACTTTCCTGAGCCCGACATACCCGTTACTATCAACAACTCCATTTGTATCTCCCCTTTTGCCGTAGGTTAAATTTCTTCAATTAGTCTGACCTCAGGCTCAATTACAACGCCTTTCTTTTCAAATACGGTTTTCTGAACAAGGTCAATTAGTTTCATAACATCATCTGAAGTAGCACCGCCTTTATTGATGATAAAGCCTGCGTGCTTTTCGCTGACCTGAGCGCCGCCGACAGCCGCGCCCTTAAGTCCGCATTCATCTATAAGAGCCGCCGCAAAATAGCCGGCAGGTCTTTTGAATGTGCTTCCCGCGCTCGGATATTCAAGAGGTTGTTTATCCTTTCGCCGCTGAAGAAGCTCCATCATTTTAGCTTTGATTTCGGATTTTTCACCTTTTTCAAGCTTCAAAAGAAGCTTAGTTATGATAAACCCGTTATGCTCATATGCACTCGTGCGGTAAGAAAGACCGAGTTCTTCACCGCTGAGCTGACCTTCATTACCGTCAGCATCAATATGAGTGCACGATACGAGAACATCCTTCATTTCACCGTCATACGCACCGGCATTCATATATGCTGCTCCGCCTGCGCTTCCCGGAATACCGAAAGCAAATTCAAGACCCGTAAGCTCCTTTTCAAGAGCGAAATTACAAACCTTTGAAAGAGTTACGCCTGCGTCACATTCAATCACGCCATCGCCGAGATACCTAACTCCTGCGTCACTGCGGCACATATTGATAACTACCGTGTCAAGTCCCTTGTCCGAAATGAGCATATTACTGCCGTTTCCGATTATCATAGGTCTGATACCTTCGCTCATACAAGCTTTTACAATTTTTTTCAAGCTCTCATCTGAGCAAGGAGTTATCATAAGGCGGGCATTTCCGCCGATTTTAAATGTCGTATAGTCACGCATCGGAACATCCCGCTCAGCCTTACAGCCGCAAGATAATGCCGTTTCATATACTTTCTCGAAATTCATAAAATGACCTCGTAAAATTATTCTGCAAGTGCTGCGCCGATGATACCTGCATCGTTACCGAGTACAGCTTTGCAGATCTGAGTCTGCTTCTTTGCATACTTGGTATAGCACTCTTTTACAACGAAATCTCTGATAGGATTGAGAAGATTATCGCCTTCGTTACTGATACCTCCGCCGATGCAAATAACATCAGGCTGGAAAATATTTACGATATTCGTTACACCGATTGCAACATACTTGATATACTGATCAACAACCTGCTTTGCTGCTTCGTCGCCTTCATACATTGCGCTGAATGCAGTTCTGCCGCTTGCATTTTCGATTTTGCCTTCGCAGAGCTCCCACATCTTGCTGTCAGGACATTCAAGCATCTTTGCCTTTGTCTGAGAAATGAGTGCCGTTGCAGAAGCGTAACGCTCCCAGCAACCCTTTCTGCCGCAGTTGCACTGCTCACCGTCGATAACGATAGTAGTATGACCCATTTCACCTGCCGCGTCATTCGTACCGCCAAGAACCTTACCGCCCACGATGATACCGCTGCCGACACCTGTTCCGAGAGTTACGGCAACAAGGTTTTTAACGCCGTTACCTGCACCTGCATATGCTTCGCCGAGAGCTGCGGCATTTGCATCGTTTTCAAAAACGCAAGATTTACCGATTCTTTCTTCAAGAAGCTTCTTTGCCGGAACATTATTGAAATCAAGGTTATTTGAAAACTCAATCAAACCTTCTTCCTTATTCACTGAGCCGGGAGTACCTACACCAACGAAGGAGATATCATCCATCGTAAGACCTGCATCCTCAACAGCCATATGAATTGCCTTTGCGATATCGTCAAAAATCTCTTCAGCAGGACGGGGTGCATTAGTCTTAACCTTACCTCTGCCGACGATTTTATAGTTTTCATCAACAACACCTACAGCGATATTTGTACCGCCGAGGTCAACACCGATTCTGTACATTATAAATTCCTCCAAAAATTAAAAATTATGCCATATTTCAAGCTCGTCTTCTTCAGGTACGATATCGTCCGTCATACCAAGATTATGAAGGAGCTGCCTTGCCGCATTATAGCCCATCTTCTTTTGGCGGTTATTCATTGCCGCCGCCTCAATTATGATGGAAATATTTCGTCCCGGAGTTACGGGAACAACCGATATAGGAACACTCACTCCGAGTATATCCATAGTTTCATTATCAAGACCGAGTCTGTCATAGCTCTTTTCAGGATTCCACTGTTCAAGCTGAACGACCATATCGATTTTATCAGAAACCTTAACCGAACCGACGCCAAAAAGTCGCCTTGCATTAACAACGCCTACTCCTCTTAATTCGATAAAGTGACGGATGTTTTCAGGCGCGGAACCAACGAGAGTTTTATGCGAAACCTGCCTGATTTCAACGGCATCATCCGCAATAAGACGGTGACCTCTTTTAATAAGCTCCAAAGCTATTTCACTCTTGCCGACGCCGCTGTCACCAAGAATCAGCACGCCCTCACCATAGACCTCGACGAACACACCGTGCCTGGTTATACGAGGAGCAAGCTCGGCGCTAAGATAAGAAATCAACGATGACATACAGCTTGATGTACCGTCAGATGTTCGGAGAAGGGGCACTTCATATTTTTCTGCCAGCTCAAGAAATTCAGGCGCATAGTCCTGATTTCTCGTTATGACAACAGCAACGGGTTTTTTGGACAAAAGCCTTTTTATTTTTCTTAAGCGTTCGTCATCCTTACTGCTGTTGAGATATTCAACCTCCGTTATGCCGAGGAATTGTATTCTCTCAGGGGCAAAATATTTTGAGAAACCTGACAAAAGAAGGCCGGGTCTGTTAACATCGGGCGAAGTTACCATAATCTCTGAAAGATCTTTGGGTGTAAAAATTGTTTCGAGACCAAGCATTTTTGAGATTTTCGAAAGAGAAATAGAATATTTTGCTGACAAAGTCTCCCCTCCAATAACCATTTAATTCATATTGATTTATTATACTATATTTCTCATTTACTTCCAATAGTTTTTTCAAAAAAATTAAAAATTATTATCACACGGCTGTGTCAAAAATCGTTTCTGATATCTGCATAATCAGCGAATTAAAATCAAACCATATTTCATTTGAGAACACCAGCATCCAAATAAGAATAACAAACGACACCAACGGAACAATTAAGCGCATAACCTTGAATTTCGAAAGAAGCATACCCAGAATAACAATAAATGAAATAACAAAAGAAACCGTTACAACTATGAATATAACCTTATAAAGCGTCCTGACCTGCGCAAATGTTGCCAGCGTCGCACAGAGAACAACACTGAAAAAAATCAGCAAAATGGAAATGACGGACATACAGGCTACCGAAAGCATAAAAAGCATTTTATTAGCTGAGCTTTTATATCTGTTCAGGTTCGCTTCGTCAAGGACATATCCCTTCATTCTTTCAACATTGAAGGATGAGCGTTTTTCCTTGTTTTCTTTCTTCTCAAATTTTGGACACGCTACATCAGGCGTAGAGGTATTGTGACGGTAAAGCTTGCAATAGCCCTTCTCGCCTATATCATCGGTATAATATCTGCAGTTAAGGCAGGATTTATCTTTATTCACCGTATCACCTCTTTTGTTAAATTATACTTTAATTACCAACAAGCCATAAGGTTTTGAAAGATATCTTTCCGCCTCGGTTAGACAAAAACCATCTCTTTCAAAACTGCTTCGCATCTGAAATACAATAGATTGCGTGCAGTCGGGTAGCTTTTCGATGTAGGCATACGCGCGTATGGCAAAGAGAAAACTGCTCGATTGTGCGTGATATATTGCATTTCAGATTTATGTGTTGTTGGTAATTAAAGTATAGCATAAAAAGCTTAAAAATCAACATATGGTATACAAGGAAAATCCCTGACGGCACAACGCCGACAGGGAAAATATTATCCTATACACAAATTTATAAGTTCATTAACATCAGCGGTCGCAAGACATTCTACAGTATCTGAGGCACCGTAGTAAATCTTAACCTCACCGTCATCCTCGAGTATCATTCCACCCGGGAAAATAACATCCTGCCTGAAGCCGTTTTCATTTTCAAACGGAACATCCGCAGCAATGAGCGGCTTATCGTAAATACCTATAACCTTCGAAGGGTCTTCAAGGTCAAGCAAAGCTATACCCGCAACATACTGCTTCTGCCATTTTTCCTCCCACCCGTTTTTTCCCCTTGACGGGTCAAGATGCACTGCGTGGAAGGTAGTCAACCAACCTTTATCTGTTTTTACGGGAGGTGCCGCAGGGCCGATTTTATCGTTGGCAAAAGGTACATCCTCTACACCCATAACCAGCTTCGAATTCCCCCAGAATTTCATATCGGGCGACTGTGAAAGCCAGATATCAAAAGTATCCTTATGCCATCTTGAGTAAACAGGCATCGGTCTTTCAAGCCTTGTATAAAGTCCGTTGATTTTTTCGGGAAAAAGAACCATATTGCGGTTATCCGGTACTGACAAATACTTAATATCAAAATTTTCAAAATCTGTTGTTGACGCTATTCCGCCCCTGAGTCCGTGGTTAGTGTCCATTGCAAAGCAGACATAACACACACCGTCAATGACGGTAAGACGAGGGTCATACACTCTCTGAACCTCATCATCCTTCCACGAAAAGCAAGGCTTATCAGAAACCTCCCAATTGATGCCGTCATCACTGAAAGCGAGACCTATATTCGTACCGCAAAGCTTTCTTTCCTTAAAATTTCCGTAATCATTTCTGAAAAGCATAACATATTTCCCGTTATACTTTTCAACACCTGCGTTAAAAATCAAGGCAGCAGGATACGGAATATCTTTATAAGTCAGAATGGGCTTTTCAAGCTTTTTAATTACAGAAGCCGAAGAAAACGAAGGCATAATTCCACCTCTTATAAAATTTCTTTTGCGAAGCCTAAAATTCCAAGAAGAATATCTGCGACTGCTTCTATAACAACATAGAAATCGCCGAGGAAATGCTTGAGAACTCTGCCGACAGCGTTTGTACCGTTAAGTATATTTTCTCTTTCATCGATATCCTCGTATGTCGTATCCGTTTTTGTTATCGTATACTCATCGATAAGCTTGTTGTCATTCTCGACCGTATATGTTTTAAGAGTGAATGTTGTATCGGTAAACTCAACCGTTGAATAAATAAGCTCTTCGCTCATATATTCAAAGTTAAGCCACGGATGATCAAACGGCTCATCGTACATACGGTTTCTGCCCGACGCGGAAGCCGTTGTTATATAAAGCGTACCGTCAGGGTCAACTGCTGAGTTTTCAGCATAATCAAGAGGAACAATTTCATTGTTCTTCATATTATAAGAACGACCGTAATAATGCTCGTGACCCGTAAATGCAACATCAAAGTCAAACTTATCCATCACGGACGCAAATATGCCCTGAAGAAGATAATTGTCATTATCCTCGGCGTGATGTCCCGTACCGTAAATATCGTGGTGAAAAATTGCTACACGCCATTTAGCATCCGGATTTTCTCTGACCGCTCTTTCCGCAACATTATAAGCGGCAAAGATATTGAATGAAGTCGTATTGAAGTTAACGAAAAGCACATCGCCGTAACGGAAATAATACTGATTACCGAAAACATTCGGAATGATACTCTGATATTCGTTGGGATTGTTTACATAATGGCGGTAAAGATATCCTTTTTTGTCGTGATTACCGATACAGGTAGACATCGGCATATTACGAAGGGCTTCAGGTGCAAGAGCCGCCGCCCATTCCTCTGTTGAGTCACCTGCGTTTGTCTGGTCACCGCAGGAAATAATAAAGCTCGTATCGTCATTATATTTAAGCGAATGATTGAGCAAGGTGTTCCAGTTTGTTGCATTATCGTAACCGTAGCCGTCATCGCCTGCCCCAATCTGAATATCGCCTATAAGGATAGCTTTGAAA
>JAGAVE010000124.1 GCA_017942105.1 Clostridia bacterium
CTGTTCTGTTTCTTTGGCTGTTTTAATAAGCTCTGATATTTTTTCTTCACCGAAAATGCGTTTAAGGAGTTTAAATTCTTTAACCTCTTTATGCAACTTTTGATTTTCGGTATAAAGGGCATCATTTTCTTTCGTGAGATGTTTAACCATATTCTTATCACGGGTGCCCCACAGCTTTAAGTTTTCAACCTGAGCTTTAAGCTCAAAGCACATCTTAACTGCCGTTTTTGCAAGAGCAATAATACGATTAAACAGAGGTTCAACTATTTTAGTCTTATATGCCTTTGCCGACATTAAGGAGCTCGGTTCGGGAAGCTTGTACTCTTCTTCGTCATAAAACATATTTGTAAAGCTTTCCACCTGAACCTCAAAATCGAGCATATCGTTAATTTTTTCAGTTAGGCTTTCTGCCTTTTCTTCAAGCTCCTGTACCTCTTCGGCACGCATTTTCTTCTTATAATCATAAACACTCAAGTGTTCATTATGAGTACCGAGCTGTTCCCATTCAACACCGTACTTTTCCATAACAGAAGCTAACTGCTGCTTTTCGGATAATGCCCATTTGCTCCACTCACTTTCAAATTTACTTTCACCCTTAAAGCCCTGAGATAAAAGTGCTTGTTTAAGTGAAACACGGGTATCAAGACCTCTTTTGCTGTTTGTTACAAAGGGGACAAAGTCAATATGCAGATGCGGTGTTTCTTCATCAAGATGAAGGTGAGCAGAGAAGATTCTCAGGTTTGGATTACGTTCCTGAAAGTGTTTCATATATTCATCAAGAATCCTGACAGCAATTTCACTATCGGCTGATTTTGAGTTCGTATCCTCTCTGTTACCAATCTGAACAATAACCTCGTGAAATAGCTTTTCTTGTTTGCCGGTACGAATTTTATCATAATAGCTTTCTATCTTTCTGTCGGCTCGTTTTTGCTTATCATTGAACCTTTGAAGAGCATCATCAAACATCTGATGATACACCTGATCAAGATTTTCATTACAGTATTCAATGTTCATCTGTGTTCTGTCAGAGTCAACATTCTGTGCAATGAAATCTCTGCGATTATGAGTAAGCGAGCCTTTACCTACGCTGAACGAGATTGTTTTCCTTATACTTATCACATCCTTATTTAAAATAAATTACGTCTCAAGTTTTGTTACTTTTGTCAAAAGTAACGCAAAAGCACTTTTGACATCCATGGGGCTATCAAAAGATGCTGTTGCGCTCTCCGAGGGGGTTATAGGGCGTTGCCCTGCAATTTGCGAATTGCACCCAACAGGGCTGTTTTTGTAAAACCACCCTGTACCCCGTAAAACTTTACACTCACCATTTATGAACCATACAGATTGTTCATAAACGGTGATGCCGTCGCCTCTATGCCAATGAAGCCTCTTACTCTGCGATGTTCTCTGTTGTAAACATTGTTACTGCTTTTAATACCGTACTTATTTTCATTGGCAATCAGAAAGTCGCTCAGGCTTCTTGAACTCATAGGCGACAGAGCGTTTTCTTCGCACCACAGCTTGTAAATCTCATACAATTCCTTTGAGGTTACGGACTTATCTTCTGCAAATACAAAGTATCCGTCCGACTCCATAAATTCAACTGCATTGACATTATTACGCTTGACGGTCTCGCGGTTGCTTATTGCTCGCTCACTTTCCGTAAACTGAAAGTTATTTGAGAGTAATCTCTGTAAGCCTTCAAATGCCCACAGGAATATACCTTCAATTTCCTCACGCATTTTATCTGCTATATGAGGGTCATCAATTCTCTCTGCATTTTTGTCCTTGGTTGTCAGTACAAGCTGACGTCTGAAAAAGCCGTCGCTTTTATCAAACATAGCCTGCAGGTCACCGTTGCTGAAAGCAAGAAGTCTTGC
>JAGAVE010000125.1 GCA_017942105.1 Clostridia bacterium
CAATCGTCACCCATGTTACCGAAAGCCATCATCTGAACGTTAACAGCTGTACCACATGAATACGGGATATCGTTGTCACGACGGTAAACGTTAGCACGCGGGTTGTCCCATGAACGGAAAACAGCCTCAACAGCGCCCATAAGCTGCTCTTTCGGATCTGACGGGAAGTCTTTACCGATCTTAGCCTTGTACTCAGCCTTGAACTGTGCAGCGAGTTCCTTAAGGTCATCAGCTGTAAGCTCAACGTCCTGAGTAACGCCTCTGTCTTCCTTCATCTCGTCGATAAGCTGCTCAAAATACTTCTTACCAACTTCCATAACAACGTCGGAATACATCTGGATAAATCTTCTGTAGCAGTCATATGCCCAACGAGCATTGCCTGACTTAGCTGCCATAACTTCAACAACTTCTTCGTTAAGACCGAGGTTGAGGATAGTATCCATCATACCGGGCATTGAAGCACGAGCACCTGAACGAACTGAAACGAGGAGCGGATTTTCCTTATCACCGAACTTCTTACCGGTGATCTCTTCCATCTTGTCGATGTACTCCATGATTTCAGCCTGAATGTCATCATTGATCTTTCTGCCGTCCTCATAGTACTGTGTACAAGCCTCTGTTGTAACAGTAAAGCCCTGGGGAACGGGAAGGCCGAGACTTGTCATCTCAGCAAGGTTAGCACCCTTACCGCCGAGGAGCTCACGCATTGATGCGTTACCCTCTTTGAAAAGGTAAACAAACTTGTGTGCCATTTTTATACCTCCAAATAAATAATATACTTTTTATAGGTGTTAACAGGCATAATATCCCACTAACATTCATAAGGTAGTATATCACAGCTTTATGCAAATTGTCTAGACTTTTTTATAGAAATTTGTTTGATGTGAAAACAAATTTTTTTGTATTAACTGACGAAAAAGTTAATAACAACAAGGCGGAGGACTCTTCAATGTGTCCGCCGCCCGATATCTTGTTAACATTTTCTGATGATTCCCATAGGTGTTTGCTCACTCGACTGACCGAGGGGATTGTCTTTAAGGATTTTTACATACAACTCGTTATCGATATTTTTATTAGAAGAACCGAGAATATTGCCTCCAAGGTCATTTATATCCGTAATCAGTACCTCACAACCGACAGCCTTGCTGACTTCAGCCGCAACATCATCAGGGTTAAGAGGAGCGAGCGAAACATATTCATTGTACGGCGCAATCGTGCAATCACACGGTCCGTCAATTGCCCGTGCTTTTTCACCCGCAATTTTATAAAACCAACCGCGTTTACCTAATATTTTGCCGAAAGCGGAAATGATTGCGGCAAACAGGATTTTTGCAGTGCCGACTTCTCTGAGAGCCATTTCCATAGTTTCCGGCATTGCAAGACCAATTCCGTAAGGAGTTTTAAGAACGAATTTAGAAAGGAAAACGGCAAGCCTTCTGGGTTTGATTTCTGAAAGCGGAATAGCCCTGCCCTGACAACAGCCGACGATTTTTTCCGTAATAAAAAGAACATCGTTTTCTTCCAACAACGGTTTTGCATATTTTTCTGCAACATCGACGATAGTATCTTTATCAGTGATTATATGCGTCTTTATGCAAAGTCTGCGATAACATACGCCGTCAACTTCGATAGTTTCCTTTTTGTTTATGATGTACTCAGCCATAGAAATAACCTCCCGTTATAAAACCCGGAAGACTTCTGTTCTGCTTTGACATAAGAACAGAAGTCTTTTTGGGGTTTATAAAATCTTTCCCCTCACCCGAAGGATTATCTGCATAAAAAGTCAGTATTAATTAACAGTTAGATTTTAAAATTTTGTTAAGAATAAATCTTGCACCGATACAAGTGCAAAAATAGTTTAGCATACAGCTAAAATTATGTCAAGAAGTTTTGCACTTATTTAGGTGCGGATTAGAGCGGCATAATGAATATTGATTATGAAAAGGATTTCGGAAAGAATTTGAGAAGAATACGCGAAAGTAAAAAAATGACGCAGGAGATGGTTGCGGCAAGAATGCAGCTCAGGGGTTGTGATATAACAAGAAGTGCAGTTGCAAAAATTGAAGTAGGTCAGAGACACATATATGCTGACGAAATACTGATTTTAAAGGAAATATTTGATGTGAAATTCGATGAAATGTTTTATAAAAAAGACAATTAAACGACAAATCTCACTTGTAATTTTACAGATTCTGTGCGATAATAGATTCGTATAATTGTAAACTTAGAATCGGAGGTTTGTTTATGAGTAAAAAATGTGCATTGATTCTCGCCGCAGGCGAAGGAAGACGAATGAAAACATCTAAGCCTAAAGTTCTGGCGGAAGTTCTTTTCAAGCCGATGATTGATTGGGTAACTGACGCCGTAAAAGAAGGCGGCGTTGATGAAATATGCGTTGTTACGGGTCATTGCTACGAAGAGCTTGAAGCTCACCTTGGCGGAAAGTACAAAACGGTTGTCCAGCAGGAGCTTCTGGGTACGGGACACGCTGTTATGCAAGCAAAGGAATTCATAAAGGCAAATACTCCCGGAAACATCCTCATTATCAACGGCGATGCTCCGCTTATTGATGCTAAAACAATAAGCACCGCCTTTGAATATCACGAATCGCATAAAAATGCAGTTACGATTATTTCAGCTAAAATTGACAACCCGTTTGGTTATGGAAGAGTTGTCAGAAATAAGGATAAGTGCCTTAAAAAGATAGTTGAAGAAAATGATGCGACTAATGCTGAAAAGATGATCAACGAAGTTAATTCAGGTGCTTATTGGTTCAATTGCTCGGTTTTACTTGAAGCTCTTGAAGGTATCGTCGAAATGCACGATAAAAAGCAACAGGCTGAGTATTATCTGACGGATGCAGTTGAGGTTATTCTTGAAAAGAACCTTAATGCAGTCGCTTACGAGGCAGGAAATCCCGATGCTGTTCTTGGTGCAAATGACAGAGCTCAGCTACAACTTCTTAATGAAATAGCACGCAAAAAGGTGATGCGTGAGCATCTTCTCAACGGTGTTTCAATTCCGTGTGCAGACGGTGTTATGATAAGCCCGAATGTTAAAATCGGCAATGAAACCGAAATCCTTCCCGGAACTATCATAAAAGGCGATACGGTTATCGGTGAAAACTGCGTTATCGGCCCTAACAGCTTTATTGAAAACAGCGTGGTCGGAAACGGTGTAACTCTCAATAATACTCAGTGTTATTCCTCGACTGTCAAGGATAACACTTCAATCGGCCCGTTTGCAAGAGTACGACCTGATTGCGTTATCGGTGAGGGTGTCAAGGCAGGTAACTTCGTTGAGTTCAAGAATGCAAATATCGGAGACAGAACGAGCGTTTCACACCTTACTTATATCGGTGACGCTGATTTCGGATCGGATATCAATGTTGGTTGCGGTTGCGCAACGGTTAACTACAACGGTAAGGAAAAGAACCGAACAAAGGTTGACGACCACGCATTTATCGGCTGCAGCACATATCTCGTTGCTCCTGTGAGCGTAGGAAAAAACAGCTATACCGCCGCAGGTTCGGTTATAACTGAGGATGTGCCTGATAATGCGCTTGCAATTGCGCGTTCAAGGCAGACTATCAAGAAGGATTGGATTTCAAAGAAAAAACCATACAAATGGCAGAAATAAGAGGTAGATTTTATGAGTAAGAACATTTTTTTAAGAGTAGCTTCAATAGCTCTTGTGGCAGGAATTCTGCTCACATCGTTCGGCTGTAAGAAGGACGGAGAAGGGGATACGACTACTGCCGCACCGACTACAGCCGCCGGCTCGGGCGAGCTTGCGATACCTTCTACTCAGGGCGGAACCTTCAAGGTTGATAAAACAATAATTAATATTGAAGGCGGAACAACCAAAAAGGACGAAACAACACGAATTGAAGAGGAATCCGGAGAGCTGTATTACATCGTTATGGAAGACAGTCTCGATAAGAGCGGTGATAATCTGAAAAGATATCTTACTGAGAGATCTGCAGATTTAGGTATCGACAAGGTAAAAGCTGAAGAAATGATTAAAAGCGGAACAAAATGGCACAGTGTTACTATTTTTGTTTATGCCCTCAATTCAAATTCTAAAGGTGTAGCGATGAGAATGGTTGAGGCTAAACAGAACGAATCTTTGATTGTTGATGTTGAGCTTGAAAGTGAAATCGGAATTCCTATGGGAAGAGGAATGTATATTCCTATCGCGGCTTATGTTGACACTTCAAAGTTTGAGACCGAGGAGCAGATTATTGCAACGCTCAAAGGTATGGATGTAAAGGTTGCGTATACTCTTCTTGATAATCCAATGGATTCAGTTGATGATTGGTCAAGCGTTAAGGTTTCGTATATGCCTGTTAAATTCTAATGAAATTCGGGACGGTTATCCGTCCCGAAAATTTTGAATCAAGTGTAGGAGAACAAAATGTTTTTGAGAAAAAAAGTATCGGCAGTGCCGTCAGGCTCACCCGAGTTTATGGTCGTCGGTCTCGGAAATCCCGGAAGGGATTATGAAATGACTCGTCACAACGCAGGGTTTCTGACGCTTGACCACATTGCTGCCGAAGAGGATATTGAAATTAAAAAGCTTAAATATAAGGCTCTGATAAGTGATGCTATGATTTCAGGTCACCGTTGTCTTCTTGTAAAGCCGCAGACTTTTATGAATAACAGCGGTGAAGCCGTCAGAGAAATTTCTCAGTTTTATAAAATTCCGCCCGAAAAAATCATTGTTATCTTTGATGATATTTCGTTGCCCTGCGGAAAGCTGAGAATAAGACGCAAGGGAACAGACGGAGGGCATAACGGAATAAAAAGTATCATTTATCATCTTAATTCAGATAATTTCCCCCGCATAAAGATAGGCGTCGGTGCAAAACCACATCCTGATTATAATCTTGCAGATTGGGTGCTGTCAGCATTTAAAAAGGATGAAATGGAAGAGCTGAAAAAGGCAATAACCAAGGCGACGGAAGTTCTTCCCTTTATGCTTGACGGTGAAATCGACAAAGCGATGAATAAAGCCAATTAAACAAAAACAACTCGGTTTTCGCCGAGTTGTTAATTTTTTATTATTTATAGCTGTCAATGCTGAGCTTGCCTGTTGAAATAGAAAGGATGATGAAAGCATCCTGAGAGTTAACTTTGCCATCCTTGTTGATATCAGCGGCTTTTTCCTGGCTCTTTGTAAGCGTTGTTTTACCAACGGCAAATTCAAGAGCACGAAGTGCATCTGCTGAATTAATTTTCTTATCGTTATTTACATCGCCGATGTTATATTCAAGCTTGTAAACAGGCCAGTATTTGTCTCTTGCGCTTTCGCCGCGAGCTTCTGATTTTGCTACCTTATTTGAAGGACGCTCGAAGTAGTAGCACCAGTTGTAAGCTGCCGTATAGGCGCCGTCTGCAGTGTTGGGAACATTGAGCTTATCAAGGATATAGCCTGTTGTGCTCTTCTGGGTCTCAAGCTCATATTTGAGGAAGTAAAGCTGACCTTCAAGAGACTTCCATGAATAACCGTTCTGGTTACAGAATTTTTTAAGATTGTCAAATCTGCCGTTGTGCCACTGGCAGATGCCGTAGCTTGAACCGCTGTCACCGTAAAGGTTGGGGTTGAAGTCTGACTCTTTCTCGATGTTTGCAAGAACACCGCAAGCGGCTGCTGAATTGAGTCCCATTTCATCTATAAGGAAATTGTATATGGTCTGAACCGTTTTGTTCGTAGGTGCAGATGCGGCTGATGCCGAAAAAGACAATGATGAAACCACCATAATCAATGTGAGTAAAAGTATAAGAGCTTTCTTTATGTAGTTCATAGAGTGCATAAAAATCGTCCTTTTTTTAGTTTAGTCGATACCCGACGATTAACTTTATAACATATAAATGTTACGAAATTATGACATTTTCGAAATTTTTGTAACTTTTTGTAACTGTTTTTCGACAAATTTGCAATATTCCGCAAAAAAATCCACCGAAGCATCAGTTGCAACGGTGGATTTTGAATTATTGATTATAATGAATACTCTGCGGCAATGTCAGCAATTTTAACGGGCATACCTGTTACGAGAGACTTCTTTGCAGCGAGTCCGATAAGAACGGGCTGGAGACCGCAATCAAGACCAACGCTTACTTCCTTATCGTTTACGATGCAGTCGATAAATTCTGTAATTTCCTCAACATATGCACCCATATATCTTTCAAGGAAGAAGTTAAGAGGAACTTCACCGCGAACGCCGTTAGCGTCTGAAATAACAGCGGTTGATTCTGAATCGTTACCGATAGCAACCTGACCGAGCGAACCGAAAGCTTCAACTCTCTGGTCGTAGCCGTAGCTTGCGCGGCGACAGTTGTCGATAACTGCGATTGCACCGTTAGCAAGCTTCATTGAGATAACGGCAGTGTCGATATCTCCTGCTTCGCCGATAGCCGGGTCAACGAGGACCGCACCGTATGCGAATACTTCCTCAACCTCTGAGCCTGACATAAAACGAACCATATCGAAATCGTGAATTGTCATATCAAGAAAGATGCCGCCTGAAACCTTGATGTAGCTTACCGGGGGAGCACCGGGGTCTCTTGAGCAGACCTTAAGGATGTTAAGGTCACCGATCTGACCGCCTTCAACTGCCTTTCTTGCAGCCTTGAAGTTGTGGTCAAAGCGACGGTTGAAGCCAACCTGATATTTAACATTGCTGTTTTCAAGAGCAGCCTTAACTTCAAGAATCTTATTAACATCGTGGTCAATAGGTTTTTCGCAGAAAATGTGCTTTCCTGCAGCAATAGCTTCAAGAGAAATTGAAGAGTGTGTATCTGTTGAAGAGCAGATGAGAACAGCCTGAATATCGTCATCCTCAAGGATTTTGTGATAGTCCGTGTAGAACTCTTCAATGCCGAGACCCTTTGCCCATGCGATTGTTTCGTCGTTGAGGAAGGGGTCAGCAACAGCCTTAACTGTTGCGTTTTTAACATATCTCATAATTGATTCGCAGTGAACCTTGCCGATACGGCCTGCGCCGATAATACCAACATTAATCATAGCTTTAATCTCCTTTATTATATTGTTTTAGATTGTGCCGTCCCAGGTGGAAACTTCGGTCTTCTTCATTTCTTCTTCGTCGAACCAGCGTGTTGTTACGCACTTGCTTTCTGTGAAGAATCTGTAAGCGTCCTTGCCGAGGCAGTGGAGGTCACCGAAGAATGAATTCTTATGTCCTGCGAATGGGAAGAATCCGATAGGAACGGGGATGCCTACATTAACGCCTACCATACCGCCGTCTGTGTGGCGAGCAAATTCTCTTGCATAATAGCCGTTCTGAGTGAAGATAACAGAACCGTTTGCGTAGGGGTTGGCGTTCATAAGCTTGAGACCTTCCTCAAAATTCTTAACTCTCTTGATGCAGAGAACGGGGCCGAATACCTCTTCGTCACCAATCGTCATTTCGGGAGTAACCTTGTCAAAGATTGTCGGTCCTACATAGTAGCCACCCTCATAGCCTTCAACAACATAGTTTCTTCCGTCGAGAACGAGCTCAGCACCCTCTGCAACGCCCTTGTTGATGTCTGCGATAACTTCATCAAAGTGTTTCTTATATGTAATCGGTCCGAGCTTTGAAGTCTTATCATAGCCGGGGCCGACCTTGATAGCCTTTGCCTGCTTAACAAGCTCTGCAACGAATTCGTCTGCGATGCTTTCCTGAACAACACAGCAGGAGAGTGCCATACATCTCTGACCTGCGCAACCGAACGCTGAGTTGATAACACCTGCAGCAGTTCTTTCAATCGGAGTGTCTTCAAGGACGAGAGCGTGGTTCTTCGCCTGGCAGAGTGCCTGAACTCTCTTGCCGTTCTTAGCGGCACGCTCATAGATAAGCTTACCTACGGGAGTTGAGCCAACGAAAGTGATACCCTTAACATCGGGGCTGTCGAGAAGGACATTGATTTCATTTCGTGAGCAGGTGACGATATTGATAACACCGTCGGGAACGCCTGCTTCTTTATAAAGACCTGCAATTCTGAGTGCAGTTCTCGGAGTAAGGCTTGCGGCCTTGAGAACCATTGTGTTACCTGTTGCAAGGCAAACGGGAGCCATCCAGCCGAAAGGAATCATAGCAGGGAAGTTAACGGGAACGATGCCTGCGAAAACGCCCATTGATTCACGGTAAAGAACAGTGTCGTAGCCTTTTGAAGCGTCCATTGTGCTTTCACCCATCATAAGAGACGGAACCTGAGTTGCGAGCTCTGTACCTTCCTTTGCCTTAAGAACATCGCCTTCAGCTTCGCCCCAGCACTTGCCGTTTTCTTCGGCAACGAGCATTGTAAGCTCTTCTATATGTTCCATAAGAAGGTCGCGAACCTTGTACATAATCTGAGCTCTCTTTATAGCAGGAGTAGCGCTCCAGGCGGGATATGCGGCTTTAGCAGCGGCGATAGCGCCTTCAACCTCTTCTGCGGTGCAGTTGGGGGCATAGCCTGTGATTTCACCTGTGCTCGGGTTTACGAGATCGTAGTATTTATCTGTTTTTGATTCAACATACTGACCGTTGACAAAATATTTAAGTTTTTCAGCCATTTCAGACACTCCTTTTAAATTCCGGCTTTTTCAGCAATGTATTCTCTTGCCATTTTTGCGTATTTGAACGGGTTTGCGATTGCAGGATCCTGCTCTGCTTCAACGAGCATCCAGCCTTCGTAGCCAGCTTCGTCAAGAACATCAAATACTGGCTTAAAGTCGATTGTACCGTCACCGGGGACAGTGAAAGCACCGAGACGAACGCCCTGAAGGAATGAAAGATGCTCAGCCTTAACTTTTTCTACGATTTCGGGACGGATATCTTTAAGATGAACATGCTTGATTCTCTTAGCGTACTTCTTGAGAACAGCCATATAGTCCTCACCGCAGTATGCGAGATGGCCTGTATCGAAAAGAAGATAAACCGCTTCGGGGTCGCACATATCCATCATCTTGTCGATTTCCTCAGCCGTCTGAACAACTGTACCCATGTGGTGGTGGTAAACAAGAGTGATACCGTATTCTTTAGCGATGTTACCGAGCTTTGAAAGACCGTCTGTGAATTTTTTCCACTCATCGTCGTTCATAACATATTTCTTTTCAAAAACAGGTGTTTCCATCTGACCCTGAATGCTGTAGCTTTGCTCAGATGCACCGATGCGCTTTGCGCCGCAACCCTTGAGGAATTCGCAGTTTTCTCTGAAATCCTTTTCGACTTCTTCGAAAGGCTTTGTAAGGATAAACGATGAGAACCAACGATTTGCAATTTCAAGACCGCGGATATCAAGGTATTCGTGCATACCTTCAACTGTTTTGGGATATTTATTGCCGATTTCACAACCCTTATAGCCGGCGAGAGCCATTTCGCTTACGCACTGTTCAAAAGTGATTTCGCCGCCGAGGTCAGGCATATCATCGTTTGTCCAACCGATGGGAGCGATGCCGAGCTTAATTTTTTCTGCGTTCATAGTGCTTTCTCCTTTATTAATATTTTCTTGCCTCAAGCAAGTGTTCTTTTCTTTCTTTGAGTGCTTCCTTACCTTTTTCAGTACGGGGGATATCGGAGCAACCGACATTCCACCATCCGCCGTAGCCGTCCGTCATAGATTTCGGAAGAACCTTTATATCAATGAGTGTCGGCTTTGTCTGCTTCATTGAGTCAAGCAATGCCGCTTCAAGCTCATCCATTGTCTTTGCTGTGTATGTAACATAACCGTAACCCTTAGCGCAAGCCGCATAGTCGATGTTCATAAACTCACCGTCGCGAATAGGCTTGTCACCGTCACGGTAACGGGATTCTGTGCAGAGAGCGTCGATGCCCTGACCCATCTGAAGATTGTTGATACAGCCGAACGAAGCGTTATCGAAGAGAAGAACATTGATCTTCTTGCCTTCCTGGAGAGCTGTAATCATTTCAGAGTGGAGCATATTATAGCTTCCGTCGCCTGAAAAAGCGTAAACCTCGCGGTCGGGATAAGCGAGCTTTGAACCGAACGCACCTGCAATTTCATAACCCATACAGGAGAAGCCGTATTCCATATTGTAAGAATCAATTGAATCGGTTGTCCACATTCTCTGCATACAACCGGGGAGAGAACCTGCCGCACCGACTGCAATTGCGTTTTCGGGAATGAGCTTGCGGATAAGAGCAAGCGCGGCGGTCTGAGTGATTGTACCGCCCGTTGCCTTAACGAAGCCTGAAACAGCATCGTCAACATGGTTCGGAATTTCGGGAACATAATCATCGGAATAAGCGGCAGAAGCGAGTCTGTCCATTTCCTTGTCCCAATCAGCCTTAGCATCAGCGATTTCGGTTGTATAAGCCGTTTTGTAGCCGTCGAGATATTTTTCGAGAGCTTTAACGCCTTCGTTTGCGTCAGCAACCATCTTGATGCTGTCAAGCTTGCCTGCATGGAATGCACTTGCGTTGATAGTAACAACCTGTTTGTCAGCGTAGAGCCATTTTGAAGAGGTTGTAAAGTCTGTAAATTTCGAGCCGATACCGATGATGAGGTCAGCGTCCTTTGCAAGCACATTTGCGCTTGAATTACCCGTAACGCCGATGCCGCCGACATTGAGGTAGTGGCTTGATTCGATAGCAGATTTACCTGCCTGAGTCTCAGAAAACGGGATGTTATGCTTTTCGCAGAACGCCTTGACAGTCTCTCCTGCAAGAGAGTACCTTACACCGCCGCCGACGATAACAAGAGGCTTCTTGCTCTCTTTGATTTTTTCGGCAACCTGACGGACTTCGTAGTCGCAGGGAATCTGACGGGGAATGAAATGAACTCTCTTTCTGAAAAACTCAGCAGGGTAGTCAAAGCTTTCGCCCTGAACATCCTGTGAAAGAGCAATAGCAACGGCGCCGCAATGACCGGGGTCTGTAAGAACTCTCATTGCGTTTGTAAGAGCAGTCATGATCTGCTCGGGACGGGTGATTCTGTCAAAATATCTTGTAACAGCTTTGAAAGCATCGTTTGTTGTTACGGTACCGTCGTGAAGCTGCTCAATCTGCTGAAGAACGGGGTCGGGCTGACGGGATGCGAAAGTATCTCCCATAAAGAGAAGCAGAGGCATGTTGTTGACGGTAGCCATAGCAGCAGCCGTAACCATATTTGCGGCGCCCGGGCCGATTGAAGAGATGCAGGGGATGATCTTCATTCTGTTTGTCATCTTGCCATAAGCAGCGGCGGCCTGAGCCATACCTTGCTCGTTTCTGCCCTGCATAACCTTGATTGAATGCTCGGCTTGGGAAAGAGCCTCACCAACACCGAGGACACAACCGTGACCGAAAACGGTATAGAAATAGTCAACATACTTGCTCTCAATCATTTCTCCGTTATGCTCGATTGTAACATACTGATTGTCGAGGTATCTTACGATAGCCTCACCAAGGGTAAGTCTTACTGTTTCCATAAGTAACTCCTTAAGGTGGCGGGAATAATCCGAAGCGTGTTTTGTCGGAAATCTGCCACATCTTTATTTTAGATTTGCTTTAATGATTAACAAAAGTGAAATGAAAAATCTTAGCCTTTCGGCAGGTTCGGGTTGTTAGCGTCATCTTTTATGCTCTGGCGACCATTTCGCCGTATTTTTCTTTTTCGTCCTTGATGAATGACTTGATTTCGTCAACCGTAGGCATAAAGAGGGAGCAACCGTGAGCCGCAACAAGCATTGAGGCGGATGCACTTCCAAGCTCGAGACAATCCATAATATCCCACTGTTCAAGAAGACCGTAAATGAATGCTGAACCGTAGCCGTCACCGCCGCCGAAGGATTTGAATGCTTTGACGGGGAAAGGCTTGATTGAATATTCGCCCTCAGCCGTATGAGCTGTTGAACCTTCTTTGCCGTGTTTTATGATAACGATTTTGTTACCCATACTCATCCAATGAGCGGCTGTTTCTTTATCTGTTCTGCCGGGAGCAGAGATAGCTTCCGTAAGGTCGAATTCCTCGCGTGAGCCCATAACCATATCGCTGTTTGAAGCAACGACAGAATAGTATATTGCGATTTCATCTGCGTTTTTCCAGTTATAGGGACGGTAGTCGATGTCAAAGATAACCTTCGTTCCGACCTTCTTTGCAAGGTACATTGCCTTCAGGCAAGCCTCTCTTGATGGACTCTGAGAAAGAGCTGTTCCGCTGATGAGAATTGCCTTTGCACTTTTGATGTAATCCTCATCAACATCGTCGGGATGAAGCATAAGGTCAGCTATACCGTCGCGGTACATAAGGATGCTGCTTTCATGCTCTGACTTGATTTCCGTGAAAGTAAGGCCGAGCTTTTCGCCGCCCTTGGTGCGGGTAATGTGAGAAATATCAATACCTTCGTCTTTGAAGAAATTCTCAACATATGTGCCGAACTGGTCATCGGAAACCTTGCCGATGAAGCCGACTTTTTTGCCGAGCCTTGCAAGACCTACCGCGATGTTTGCGGGTGAGCCGCCGACATATTTTTTATAGTTTTCGCATTTGTCGAGAGTGTTGTAATAATCGGTCGGGTTGAAGTCAATTGCAACTCGTCCGATAGGGATGAGGTCAAGCTCTCTCGTTTCATCAAAATCGATGTATTTCATAAAATCAGCCTCCAAAACCAATTTTTAAATCATTCATAATATTTTAGCATATATATACATTTATATTCAAGAGAAAACGATGAAAAAACGCCCTTCAAAATATAAAAAATTGAGGCTGTTTTTCGTGAAAAACGAATAACAGCCCGTTGATTATTTGATTCTGAAACGAAGTACGATTCCACCAAAAGAGATGGCATCTCCATCTTTTATTACTGCGGTATTTTTAACGCGGGTTTTGCCGACTGCGGTACCCGAGCTGGAGTTGGTATCCGTGATAACCCAACCTTTTTTATGCTTTGAAATAACGGCGTGAAAACGCGAGACTGTTGAATAGGTCAACACGATGTCGCAAGCGTTACTTCTGCCGATTGAGGTTTCCCAGTTGGTTATAAGATATTCTTCGCCGGTCAACTCGTCAATAAGGCAAGCGGGGGTGACCTTCGGTGCTTTACTCTGAAGAAGATGCTTGACGCAATATGCAACGACAATAAAGCAGATTGCAGGAATAAGATATCTCGTTGCAGTTTCCATATCGAAATTTTCCATTTGCGCGACACTCCTTTCTTCTTGAAATGATTATATATTTTCACTAAAAAATTGTCAATAATTTTTCTGCCCGCGCTTTATGAAAAAGAAAAATAATATGGTATAATCAGGTGTATGAAGTTTTAGGAGGTATTGTATGAAGGTACTTAAGAAAAGTGTTGCCCTTCTTGTTGTAACTGTCATTATGATGTCAACTTTCTGCCCGACGGCGACGGCTGTAGGTACATTTGATGAGTGGGTGCAGAGTTGGGAGCAGATAGACAGCTTAACAGGGTATATAACTCTGACGCCCGGAGAAGATGAAACAAAGATTAATTTTTCCTGGCAGTCTCCGTTCAAAAGCTTTAAAGAAAAAATCGTTCTCGGCAAGCTGCCTGATTTGAGCGACGCAAAAGAACTGAAGGTGAAAAGCAAGCTTAATGTTTTCGGTTTTGAATGGACACATACCGCAACGGCTGAAAATCTTGACGGTGGTGTAACATACTATTACCGATATACGGTAAATCAGGTTGAAAGTGAAATTTATTCCTTTACGGCAGAGGGTGATGCGAAAACAAAGGTGCTTTTCGTTACCGATTCGCAGATAGGCCGTTCAAGCGGAACGCAGGAAGAAATATATCAGAATGATACATACGGATGGACGAAAACTCTTGATGAGGCAATTGAAAACAACGAGGGGATAGACCTTATTCTTTCCTCGGGTGATCAGGTTGAAGATTCTTATTCAGAGAAGCAGTACACATATTTTGAATCGCCCTCAGTTCTTCGTTCAATTCCTGTTGCAACGGCAATAGGTAACCACGATTTCTATACACCGAATTACAGTTATCATTTCAACAATCCGAATGACGATACATTTTCATTATTCCGTTGGCCCGCAGGAAAAGGTTATTATTTCTGCGTTAACGATGTGCTTTTTATCGTTGTAGATTCAAACAATTTCTTCCCGACTGCAAACAGAAGGGTTATAAAAAATGCTTGCAAGGATTATCCTGACGCAAAGTGGAGAGTGCTTATGATGCACCACAGTCCGTTTGATGCAAGAGGTGCGGATGACATAGGTAATAAGTTCGCAAGAGGAACGGTTGTTCCTTTTATAGATGAGTTTGATATTGATGTTTGCCTGAGTGGGCACGACCACTATTATAGCCGCTCATATATGATTAAAGATAAGAAAATTACAGATGATGTAAATGAAAACGGAGTTTATAAAAATCCCGAAGGTAGCCTTTATCTTACGCAGAACTCCTCATCAGGAAGCAACTACAGCGGTATAGGCGATGAAATTTCAGAATACTGCGAGTTTGCACTTCAGGAAAGAAGACCAACATATTCGATTCTTGAAATTGAAGGTGATGTGCTTAAAATAAAGAGCTTTCATTCAGATACAAATGAAGAGTTTGATACAATTTCAATTGTGAAAGACTAAAGATAAACGCTCAGCCTTGGCTGAGCGTTTCAGCTTGTCGAAAAAGTATTTTTCGACAAGCTGGGAGACTGCCGAGAAATCTGCAGAATGACATTTTTGAACCCCGAAGATGTACAAAGGTACTTCGAGAGGGTGAAAAAATGGCAAATATATGAAAAAGTGGGTGATATTCGATGTATCACCCACTTTTAACACTGTTTTTGTTTTTATATTTTTGCAGCTTTTTATATCGATAATATCTGCATATATGCTTATGCGGGTTTATCGACAGTCTGAAACG
>JAGAVE010000126.1 GCA_017942105.1 Clostridia bacterium
GTAGGGCTACGATTTCGCTATCCCTTCTTCTCGCCTGTACCTCACGATACAAACCTTGGGAGTCGCTTTTGAGTTCGTCGGCAACTACGCCTCGGTGGACTTTCACCACAGAGCATTGATATGCCCGTCATACCAAAAAGAGCAGATGCCGGTTTACGCATCTGCTCTTTAACATTGCTTTCTGTATTAGAATTATATACCTGCTACAGCATCAACGGGAAGGGAAATAACAATACCCTTTGCATCGCTGTGTGCGCCGCAACGCTCGCCTACGCTCTTCATAATTCCGACCTTCTTATCAACCTCGGTAAGAATCATAACGATTTCCTTCTCTTCCTGAATTCCGAGACCCCAGAAACCTGTTTTCTCTTCATCACCTGTATGACGGCTGTGAACGATCGTGCCGCCTCGTGCACCCGCTCTCTTTGCGGCATCCATAACCTCGCCGCTGAAGCCTCTGTTAACAACCGCTACTACCAATGTATGTCTGTTATCTGCCATTCCCGATTCATCCTTTCCGTAAAGACTTGTTCCGTTTTTCTCTGCACTCTGCGCAAGAACGCGAAGAAGAATATTACTGATACCGTTAAGAGGAATTGTGAACGCTATACCGCTGTTAACAGCGTGCATCTGCAATTCCGTTCTGAAGCTTTCAAGCATTATTCCCGAAAGCTCCTTCGGCAAAACGCTGACCATTATGCTTTTATCAACACCGCCGAGACCGAGCATATCAACTATCTCATTCGGCGCCGTTCCCTGACCGTTAAAACGGTAGTGCATATCGAGTCCGCGGCGAACGAACATATCTGCCGCTCTGTCCGCCTGCCTCGGAGTTGTTATGAGCACAAGCGCCTGAATACAAACTTTTTTCTGACTGTTATCCATTTTTTAATCCTCCCCAAGATCAACAACAAAGTCACTGTCGTCAGGAATTTCAACAACAGGAGCAACAACCTTTTCTGCCTTCTTAGTCTTGACCCGATAAATAATACCCATTATCTGAATTGCAATCAACGGAGTCATTGCAACCAAAGCAACCATTCCGAAAGCATCCGTCATCAGATTTCCGCCGATTGCATTGCAAACACCTCTGCTCATCGGAAGAAGGAAGGTTGCCGTCATCGGGCCGCTGGCAACACCACCCGAGTCGAATGCGATACCGACAAACATCTTCGGCACAAATCTTGAAAGAACAAGAGCAATAATATAACCCGGAATAACAATCCATTGAATTGATATTCCCGTAAGCACTCGCAGCATCGCGAGACCAACACTGACTGCAACACCGATAGACATACTCCAATTCATTGCCTTAACGGAAATTGCACCATCGGTAACATTTGCAACCTGATGATTAAGAACCTGAATTGCAGGCTCAGCCTTAACAATAAAGAAACCGATAAGCATACCCAGCGGAACGAGAGCCCATTTAAACTCCGATTCTGCAAGAACCCGACCGAGCCGTTCGCCCAAAGGCGAAAAACCGACATTTACTCCGCAAAGGAAAAGAATCAAGCCGATGAAGGTATAAAAAAGACCGAAGCTGATTCTCATCAACTGAACTCGCTGATATCGGCGGGTAAGCAATTGAAAAATAACAAAAACGACAAGAATCGGTGCAAGAGAAATTGCAACCTCTTTTATGTATTCCGGCAGATGTTCAACAAAAACCGCGACAGCCTGCCTCGTCGTTTCAACATACGAAAAATCTGCATCTTTAACAACAGCCTCCGTCGGGTTGAAGAAGCATCCTAGAATGAGAACGGCAATAATCGGGCCGACACTCGAAAGAGCAACAAGACCGAAGCTGTCACTCGCTGAGTTTTTGTCACTTCTCAAGGACGCAAGACCGACACCCATAGACATAATGAACGGAACGGTCATCGGGCCCGTCGTAACACCGCCCGAGTCAAACGCAACGGCGAGAAAATCCTTCGGAATAAAGAAAGAAAGAATTATTACTACGCCGTATAAAATCATAAGCAACAGGGATAAGCTCATCTTATATCTGATTCTTATAACGGAAAGAGCAAGAAAAAGTCCAACACCGCCGGCAACGGCAAGAATCAGCACAATACTCGGATCAATGGACGGCACCTGCCCTGCAAGCACCTGCAGATCGGGCTCAGAAACCGTAATGATCGCACCCATAATGAAAGTTATAAGCACAACCAGCCAGGATTTCTGCGTCTTTGAAATTTGGACACCGATACCTTCACCGATGGGTGTCATGGAAATTTCAGCGCCGAGCTGAAAAAATCCCATGCCAAAAATCAGCATAATCGCGCCCACGACGAACAAAACGAAAATATTCAGGTCAATCGGCACAAGAAAAACACTGCAGAAAAGTACGATACCCGTAATCGGCAAAACTGCCGAAAGAGATTCCATCGTTTTTTCTTTTAACTTCGGGTTCAATTCAACACCGCCCTTCCCCATAATATTTATTTGATTATATCATCTTCTAAAAAGAAAGACAACCCTTGCAAAGACTATCTTCACAAGGGTTGCAGATTAAATTTTGTTCATAACAGAGGATGTTAACGGTTATCTTAATGCGTATTCGTATTCTGCGCAGGAGCCACCCGCACCGTCGAAACCTTACAATCAACCTTTCTCACGGGTGGTTTTCGCCTTTGCGGTAAGCCATCATAACATCTTTGAATATCTCGCCGTTTGACGGCGGCGTCCAGGTGATTGCATTTGCGCCTGCTTCAATCGTTCTGCGTATGCTCTCTTCCGAAGGGCCTCCCGTTGCGATAATCGGAATATCGTGGTGCCTCTGTCTGATTTTTCTTACGATATCCGCAGTGTTTGCCGCGCCCGATACATTGAAAATATTTGCGCCTGCTTCTATCCTAGCATCGAAATCCTCATCCTCGCGCACTATCGTAACGACCGTTGGTATATCAACATTCTGCGAAACCTTTTCTATCACTTCGTTTGATATCGGCGCATTGAGGACAACACCCATCGCACCCTGCATCTCTGCAAAAACGGAAAGGCTGACCACCCTCTGCCCTTTCGTCAGCCCTCCGCCGACACCGACGAAAACGGGTATATCCGAAACCTGAAGAATCGCCTGCGTAATCACGGGTTGAGGTGTAAACGGATAAACGGCAATCACCGCATCCGCATTAACATTTTTAATTATAGCAACATCAGTTGAAAAAACCAACGATTTTATTCTCTTGCCGAATACGGTTATTCCACTGCATTCGCGGATAACTTCAGGCACCCTCAGGGAAAACTTCCTCAATGTGCCGTCAATAGGTTTTGGGTGTACCTTCGCCACTGCATCACTTCCTTTTTTCTGAATTATAATATAAAATTGTTTCCTTTTTATTAAGTAACTTTTAATATATACCTCTGCTCTTGAAAATTTAGTCAAAACATAGTAGAATATCTTTGATATTTTTACTCTGCGAGGAATTACTATGCTTTCTGAAAAAATACAGAAAATTTTGCTCGAGGTGCAGAAGCCCGGACGCTATGTCGGCGGTGAGCTCAACAGCGTTATCAAGGATAAGGACAGCGTTGCCGTCCGCTATGCTTTTTGCTTCCCCGATACTTATGAAATCGGAATGTCCCACCTCGGAATGAAAATTCTTTATTCCGTCGTCAATAACCGTGACGATGCGTGGTGCGAGCGTGTTTTTGCGCCCGATAACGATATGGAAGAAAAGATGAGAGAAAACAACATCCCTCTCTGGGCGCTCGAAAGCGGCGACAGCATAAAGGATTTTGACCTCATCGGTTTTACCCTTCAGTACGAGCTGAGCTTTTCCAATGTTCTTAATATGCTCGACCTTGCAGGCGTACCGATTTATTCAAAGGACAGACCCGACCTTTCACCGATCGTCGTTGCAGGTGGTCCGTGCGCTTGTAACGCAGAGCCGATGGCAGATTTCATCGATGTCTTTATGCTCGGTGACGGCGAAGAGACTACGGATCTTCTTATCTCTCTTGTAAAAAAACACAAGGAAGCAGGCTCTTCGAAGCTTGATTTCCTGCGTGATGTTGCAACACATAAGGGATTTTATGTTCCTGCGTTTTACGATGTTGAATATAACGCTGACGGTACAATTGCAAAGGTTACAGCAAAGGAAACTGCACCCGAAAAGGCTGAAAAAGCAATCGTTTCGGATATGGACAAGGCAGTTTATCCCGAAAAATTCATCGTTCCCTCAATCGAGGTCGTTCACGACAGAGTTACGGCAGAAATCTTCCGCGGTTGTATAAGAGGTTGCCGTTTCTGCCAAGCAGGCTTCCTTTACCGTCCCATCCGTGAAAAATCGCCCGAGGTTGTTGAAGCTCAGTGCAAAAAGCTCTGCGAAACTTCAGGCTATGACGAGATTTCCCTCTGCTCTCTGAGCACGAGCGACTATACGGGGCTTCAGCCTCTTCTCAATTCGATGCTCGATTGGACGATAAAAGAAAAAATCAATGTCGCTCTCCCGTCTCTTCGTGTTGATAATTTCTCAGACGAGCTTATGGAAAAGCTTGCCGTTGTACGCAGAAGCTCGCTGACATTCGCACCCGAAGCAGGTACACAGCGTCTTCGCGACGCTATAAACAAAAATGTTACCGAGGCTGATGTTATGTCAACCGTTGACAAGGCATTTGCAGGCGGTTGGACTGCAGTCAAGCTTTACTTTATGATCGGTCTTCCGACGGAAACTCTCGATGATGTTGCAGGAATCGCTCAGCTCGGACAGAGGGTTGTTGACGAATACTATCGCCTGCCCGACAGACCGAAGGGTAAGGGCGTGCAGGTCAGCATCAGTGCATCCTCATTCGTTCCCAAGCCGTTTACTCCTTTCCAGTGGGAGCCTCAGGACACTCAGGAAATGCTTGCCGAAAAGCAGGAGCATCTTATGGCAAGCGTTACAACAAAGAAAATCAA
>JAGAVE010000029.1 GCA_017942105.1 Clostridia bacterium
AATTAGCTGTTCACAGCAGAAAATACAACAATTTCCCAATGCGTCCGTTAAATTGGAAATCTCCCGCTGATTATATCAAGGCTTTTATCAACTTCGGCGAAGTTTTCTAATTTTGTAACACATCATTGACAAACCTACAATGTTTATTTTTTTTTGAAAAAGATATGTTTTAATTTCACAAAAAACCGCAATCATTAAAAACATGATTGCGGTAATAAGTTTTATTCGTGATTTTCAGGAACGGGGGTTTTTTCGTCAATCTCCTTCATCTGGTCGATTACGCTCTGGCGGCGTTCGGCAAGTTCACGATACATACGCTCTCTCTTTTCGCCCGAAAGGTCATAGAAGAATTTCGGGATAAGACCGAGGATACCTGTAACCGTCGGGAGCAATGTACACATCATAAAGAGATAGTACTCTGTTTTTTCTGTCTGCTTGCCAAATCCGGCACCTTCCTTGTAACCGATACTTGCAAGAATTGCGGATTTGATTGTAGCACCCAGGGTGCTTACAAGCTTTCTTGAAAGATCCTTCGCAACACCTGTTATACCCTCAGTACGGTAACCGTTCTTCCATTCACCGTAGTCAATGGATTCGTTACGCATCTCTTCAGGAATAACATTCATAATACCCCAGAATGCCATCCAGAGAGTTTCTCTTATCATAAATGCAGGAATCATAACTGCGAGCTTCTTGTAATTCTTGTTGATAGAACCGACAGCGAAAACGCCAAGCATAAGCACATCGCTTATATGCGAGCTTGTAATCCACAAAAATCTTGTAGAGAATTTCTCTCTTGCCTTTGTAACCCAAGCGAAGCTTGTTGGTGATACGAAAGCGCCGGGGATACCAACGATCGTAGTCATTGAAGCAAGGCCGAGAACATTTATGTAGTAGTAGTTAAGACCGGTATTCAAACTGAACGCTGAAAGGAATTCTGTCAATGTGAGAATCAACAATGGTTTGTTGTTGAATATTGATTTGAAGCCTTGAAGAACGCTGGGCTTCTCGTTGCGCTGAAGAATTCTTTCTTTGGTTGTGAACACAAAGAAGAGACCCATAGCGCTTGCAACCGCTGTAGTGAAAACACCACCGGTAACAAACAAAGCCTTCATTGGTATTTTAAGAACACCGTGGTTAACAAGGTCGATAAGAAGACCCATAAGAATTTCAGGACCTTTTTCAACAAAGCCTGAAAGCAACTGTGCCTGAGTAATAAGTCGCGTTCGTTCAAGAATATTAGGCGTTATTGTTGAAAGCATACCTGTTCTTGAAATTCCGCTGATGGTACTGATTACTTCGTTAACAATATGGAAAACCAGATAAAATATCAGCTTGCTCATATTGTACGGTCCCGTGTTTGCAAACAAAATCGGAAGAAGCCAGTAGATTATTGAAAGGAAAAATCCCGGTCCGGCAGCGAAAAGGAGCCAAGGTCTGAATTTACCAAATCTTGTTCTGGTTCTGTCTACGATAGCCGCAAGGAAAATATCGTTAATAACATCCCAAATACCGTTGATAAAAGTAACGATTGTCTGGAATTTCAGGCCGACCTGAACAATATCGGTAATAAAGATATCCTGATACTTGTTTATGTTAAAGCTTTGCGATATATCATAAACAACATATGCAACTGTTTCTTTTGAACCGACATAGCGTCGATTGTTTGATATGGTACGACCGGCTCTTATTTCCTGCTGCTCTGCTGTCTGGTTTTCAGACACAGCACTGTTAGCCATTCTACCGCTCCTTTCGAACAATTATTATCAGAATTATAGCACATCTGACCCTGAAATTCAATTATAATAAATGTTTTTTATATCCAAAATTCAGATTGTATGTTTTGCATAAATATGTTATAATATTTTTGTGAGGTGATACAATGAATAGTAATGTTAAATTCAGTCTGATTTTCGCTTTTGTAGGACTTTTGGTCGGAATTGCGATGTCATTTTTAATAAAAGGAAATATGATTATAGATGCAATAATCGGCACCCTTGCAGGTGCCGTTACGGGGTACATACTTAATTCATTTGTGCTGAAGAAATAAGGTCGGCTTTTCTGCCGTTAATGAGTTTTATAAGTGCCGATGGGGCAATTTCAATCTGCGCTCCGACCCTTCCTGCACTTACGGCAACAGTTTCAAGATTTTCAATATCGATATGAAAAGTAGTTTTAAACTGCTTTTTCATACCGATCGGACTGCATCCGCCGTGGATATAGCCTGTCAGCGGGAGAAGTTCATCCTGCTTTATCATTTCGATTGATTTTTCACCGACTGCTTTTGCGGCTTTTTTTAAGTCAAGATGCTCGGCAACGGGAATAACGAAAACATAATAATTTTTGCTTGCGGAGCGTGTAACAAGAGTTTTGTATACGCAACGGACATCTTTCTTAACGAAGTTTGCGACTGTCACTCCGTCTGTCGGAATACCCTCGCCGTGTGGATAAAAATGCGGTGTATAGGGTATTTTTTTCTGCTCTAAAATGCGCATAACATTGGTTTTTTCGGTTTTTTCTGCCATAAGTATCACTCTAAATAGTCAACGATTTTTCTTGTTTTGCCGTTTCTCATATAAACTCTCGGCACGCGTCGAGTTATACAACAGAGAAATTCATAGTTGAATCTTCCTGAAATCTCGCCGATTTCCTCGCAGGAGATGAAATCATCGCCGTCCTTGCCAACGAGCGTGACATTGTCGCCAATCATAACATCGGGAATATCCGTCACATCAACCATAAACTGATCCATACATACTCTGCCGACGATTTTTGCACGCTTACCGTGGATGAGAACACTGCCTTTGTTCGAGAGCTGTCTCGGGTAACCGTCAGCATAGCCGACGGGAATGGTTGCGATAACTGTCGGCTTTTCTGCGACATAGGTTGAGCCGTAGCTGACAGTGTCACCTTTATTAATTGTTTTAACATTTATAACAACACTGTGAAGCTCCATCGCAGGGCGGACATCAAGGTTGTCCTTGTTGACTTCTTCAGAAGGATAAAGGCCGTATGTTATAATGCCGCTTCTGACCATATTAAGAAAATCATCATGCATATCAATGATAGCGGCGCTGTTACATACATGCTTTATCGGAATGTTTATGCCGAGCATTTCGAGCTTTTCAACGAATTCTCTGAAAAGCTTAAGCTGTGCGTTCATTGATGTTTTATCCGCTGAATCAGCGCAAGCGAAATGAGTAAAAATTCCGTCTATTTCAATGTTCGGAAGCTCTGCAATGCGCTTAATCTCTTCGATACTTTTTTCATCGGGGATATAACCGATTCTGCCCATACCCGTATCAATTTTGAGATGGATATGCGCTGTTGTGCCCATCTGTGCGGCTGCAGCGTCCAGTTTTTCAGCGATGCTGTACTGGAAGATAGTGAGCATAATATCGTTTCTTATGATTGTTTCAAACTGATTAGGAAAAACAAAGTCCAGGATAAGCAGAGGCTTCGTAATACCTGCGCGCCTTAAAGCGAGAGCTTCACCGACGGTTGCCACGGCAAAACCGTAAGTGCCGATTTCGCTGAGTGCCTTAGAAACCTCGATTGCACCGTGACCGTAAGCGTCAGCTTTTACGACGGGCATAACCTTTGTATCCTTGCCGACCTTTTCGATTACCTTGCGGATATTTTCGCAGATTTGGTCAAGGTCAATTTTTAAATAAACTCTGTTAAGATAGTCAAGACTGCTCAAATTAAGCACCCCTTACTTAATTACTCTGATATATTCAATCACAGGCTGCTGTGAAACGGGAAGACGGTCAGATTCGGGTGTTTCATCACGAACCTTGTCGATAACATCCATACCTTCAACGATACAACCGAATGCCGCATAGTTTCCGTCAAGTATACCTGCAGTGCTGTCGTCAAGGCAGATGAAAAACTGCGAGGTTGCGCTGTTCGGGTCGTTTGTACGAGCCATTGAAATAACGCCGCGCTTGTGCTTTATGTTGTTCTGCACACCATTGCTTGCAAATTCGCCCTTGATGGGGTTATCTGAACCGCCAAAACCGTCGCCGTCAGGATCACCGCCCTGAAGAACGAAGTCTTTATCAAGTCTGTGGAAGGTTATTCCGTCATAAAATCCGCTTTCAACAAGTGAAAGGAAATTGTCAACGGTTATTGGAGCTTCTTCGGGATAAAGCTCAATTTTTACTTTTCCGAAGTTTTTTATTGACATTTCAACCTTTGTTGCACCTGAAGAAGAACCTTTTACCTGGTTTGATTTTTCATCATTTCCGCAACCGGCGAAGGAAGAAATAATCAAGAGCATACATAATGCAAGAGAAATTACCTTTTTCATATCGAACACCTCATATTCAAACTAAATCATATTATACCATAGTACAAACTTATAGACAAGTAAATTTTTTGTGATATAATAGCAGGCGAGGTGTAAGTATGTTTATCTGCAATTCGTGTCCGAGAAAATGCAATATTGACCGCGAGGAAAAAACGGGTGTGTGTGGCGCTCCTTCAGAATATAAGGTAGCGAGAGCCGCACTGCATTTTTGGGAGGAACCGTGTATAAGCGGCGAAAGGGGAAGCGGAACGGTTTTCTTTTCGGGATGCTCTCTTAAATGCGTGTTCTGCCAGAATTTTGAAATCAGCAGAAATGCTTACGGCAAAGTGATTAATGAAGATAGACTCATTGAAATCTTCAAAGAGCTCGAAGAACAAGGTGCGCATAATATAAATCTTGTAAACCCGACGCATTATTCCCGTCAGCTTGCAGAAACTCTCAGAAAATATAAGCCGTCGGTTCCGACGGTGTGGAATACGGGAGGCTACGACAGCGTTGAAAGTTTGAAAATGCTTGACGGATTAGTTGATGTCTATCTTGCTGATATTAAATATGTAAGCAGTGCTGTTTCAAAAAAGTACAGCGGAGCGGAAGATTATTTTCGTGTAGCATCCGAAGCTGTTCTTGAGATGCAAAGGCAGGTAGGTGAAAATGTTTTTGATGCAAACGGAATGATGCAAAAAGGTCTTATTATCCGCCATCTTGTTTTGCCCGGGAATATCAGCCAGGCTATGCGCGTTATGGATTGGGTGAAAGAAAATCTGCCAAAAGAAACGGTTTTAAGCCTTATGAGCCAATATACTCCTTGCGGAAAAGCTTCAGATTATCCTACAATCAATCGAAAACTCAGCAGAAGAGAATATGATATGGTTCTCGATTATGCAGAAAAGCTCGGTTTTGAAAATGCGTTTATTCAGGAAAGCGGTTCGTCATCAGAGGAGTTCATACCTGACTTTGATTTAACGGGAATATAAAGAATTGACTTTTCTGTATAATGATATTATAATATTAAGGTAAAAAAGTTATGGAGGAATAATGATGAAATTACTCAACAAAGCGATTTCTGTTTTTATGGTAGCAGTGATGATGTTTTCACTTTTTACCTTTAACAGCTCAGCGGCATCAATTAAGAAAATTGAAATTGTAACATTGCCGACAAAGACAACCTTTTATAAAGGAACAGATTGGGATTACGGTTATTGGAAGTTCCCTGAGGGAGACGGTCTCGGCGAATTTACTCCCAGAGAAGGACTTATAACCTTTATGCATCAGGGCGGTTATTTCCATAAGTATCAGGACAGAGGCTTGCTTGATATGAACGGTCTTGTTGTAAAGGTAACTTATTCAGACGGAACAACAAAGAACATTGCTTACAAGGAGACAAAATACAGCTCAGGTGTTGTTATTCCGAATCTTCTTTCTTCACCGAAGGGCGGAGAATATAAGCTCGGTGAAAATACAATAGAAATTTATTTTGAGTCAACTCCTGCAGTTTATACAACATATAAAATAAATATTCTGGAGAGCGCACCGACGGCGAAGGGCGATGTTAACTCTGACGGCGCAATCAATTCATCTGATGCTTTGCTTGTTCTTCAGCACGCAGTTCAGTCAATTACGCTTACTTCCCAGCAGGTTAAGCTTGCAGATATGAACAGCGACGGTAAAATAAACAGCCACGATGCTTTGATTATTCTTCAGAAGAGCATTGGTATTGCTTAATATTAATTTAATATTAGACCTGAATAAAAATGCTTGCACCCCTCAGAAGGTACAAGCATTTTTTTGTTATTCAATTGAGTCGAGGTTAACTCCTTTTGTTTCTTTGACTTTAGTTGCAAACATTATTGCGGCAATGCCGACTGCAAGAACGGAAATTGCAAGGCAGACCCACCATATGGGAAGCTTAATCATTCCGACAATTGCAAGACCGTAGCCGACAACAAGACCGATGATAACAAGAAGTCCCTCAGCTCCGACAACGGAAGCGCGTATGTCTGTCGGAACTTTCTCTGTCATCATAACATTCATATAGTCTCTTCCTATCCAGTATGAACCTTGGTAGAGTCCCGCTAAAGCTCCGACGAGGTACGGATTCCAACCAAGAAGAATACCTGCGACAAACAAGATGTATCCGACTATGCAGGTAACAGAAAATCCAGTAACCGTTGCTTTTCTGCCGAGCTTATCAGCTATAATGCCTGAAAGGAATGTGATTGAAGCGTAAACTACGGGAACCATAAACAGCGCCTTCGTAATCTCACTTGTGCTCATACCTGCCGTATGCATCATAGATTCAAAGTACAATGCAATTGCAGGCATTGCAGAATCAAATATGATATGAGAAATAATCAGCCTTTTTGTATCGGAATTTGAGAAGATATACTTAACTCCGTTGAAAACGCCTGCTTGATTTCTCTGAGCCTGCTTTTGCTGTTTTTTTAGCTCTTTTTCTTTTTGTCTTTCTGCTGACGGTCGGGAAAGATAAGCAGTTCTTTCATTGATGAAGACCTTCGTGTCCTTGGCTAAAATAAGGACTAAAAGAACGGCAATGAAACCGATTATTGCAGGAACAAGGAAGATTTCGCGCCATTTTGTTGCGTCATCTCCCATAATCAGGTCTCTGAGCGTTGGAATGAGGATAACTCCCAAAATACCGAAGCTTTTAAGAAAGCTGTAAATCTTTGCGCGGTGCCTGTCGGGTGCTTCTTCGAGGATGTAGATGATTTGTATATCGTGACCCATAAAGAAGCTGATGAAAGCAAAGCCTATGAGAAACATTATGTAGCTCGTTGAAAGGTTTATTATCATCAGACCTGCCGCCATGCCGAGAGTCGAAATTGCAAAAAGCGGTTTGCGTCCCCATTTATCTGCCAAAGCTTTGTAAAACGGGGTTATGGCTCCGAATGCGTAGGTGAATATGCTGATGCTCTGGTGAAGAGCGAGACCTTCGTTATATCCGTAAATCTTGCCGAAAAAGGGGTTGTTAACAAAAAATTCAGTAACGAAGGATGATTGCACCGTAACGGTAAGATTGCTTGTTACCTCGTCAACGATATTGACAAGAGCAATCAGCGAAAGAAGAATAAGAAAATAGCCTTTATAATTTCCTTTTTCTTTTGTTTTGGTCAGCCTTGAAAGCTGTCTTTCTTCAAAGGAGATTTTTTCTTTTCTCATTTTTCAGCACCTCTCAGTCAAGCATAAGCCTGATGAAAAGTCCGCCCTGAACCGTACGGTGACGGAAGCCTACCATTTCCGAAGTGTCCGTATAGTACCAATCGGTCATCGGCACTCTAGTACGCATAGTGTCGTACGCCTTCCAAAGAAGTGAAGAGAAAAATTCGAAATCATCCTTATTGTCAGCGAGCGTTGCAACCCAGATAAGCCAATCGGATTTTGTATATTTTTCTCTTGAATCAAGAGGCACACCGTAGGAGAGTGCTTCTTTTTTGTATCTCTCGATTTCCGTTTTGAAGAAATCAGACGGGAAAAGCTCAGTCTTCCAGATTTTATCCCAGACGGAGTTGTATTTAAGGCTGAATGTGCCGGGTCTGTCATATGCGAGACGATAGCTTCCGTCTTCGTTTTCGGCGTTTTTAATGAATGAATCCGCATATTCTCTTGCAATCGCAAGCAACTCCTGCGATTCATTTTCTTTGCCGAGATTCTTAAGAATATCAGCGAAGCCTGCGATACCCATAATTGCTTTAAGCGATAGGTTGCAGTTGTGAGCAAGGTGGCCTGCAAAGTCATCTGTGCAGAGCTGATGCTCGGGGTCTTTGCCGAAGCGGATGAGGTATTTGCTCCATTTTTCAAGGATATCGAAGTTATCCTTCGCAAAAGAGTAGTCACCGTCAGCCTTACATATTGCAGAAACAAGAATGATCATATTTCCGCATTCTTCAACGGGCATCTGATATTCAAGTCTGTTTTCCGCATAAACCTGACCGTTAACAAGGGGATACTGACCAACATCATGCGGAGCAAAATCGAACTCCCAAGCGTCGGATGTTGCGTAACGGAAAACAGGACGAAGCATTCCTTTGAGAAGCTCAGTGTTATAGAGCAGATACATCGGAGCACTCGGATAAGTAACATCAACCGTTGCGGCGCATCCGTTTGAAAAACACTCTTTTGAAATGTAGAGGTTGTTTCCTTCTTTGTCAACGACGAGCTTGTGTGCCGCCATAACCTGACGGTAAGCAAGGAGCAAAAGCTCGGCATATTTTTCTCCGCCCTTAGCAATAGCTTCAGCTTCGATTTTTTTTGAAAAGCTGTCGCACTTTTCGCGCAGAGGAGAATATTCTTCAGCCGCTTCTTTAATCGCGTCTTCAATTGTTTTGCCGTTATTTTTCCAGTAAGCTTTAAGATTTTCACCGAAGTAAACAATACTGTCGATGTCATCATAGGCAAAAAGGAAAAGCTTTTCATTTTCAATTTCAGCTTCCGCGTAAACAGAATAGAGATTTTCGATAACTGCGTTTCCGGTTTTTGCCTCTCCCTGAACCGCAAGGTAGCAATAACCCCAGTCGATTCTTACATCGTCGCCGCTTCTCCAAAGGATTTTCTGATCACCGCTTCCGATTTTTACGCAGGAAAGTCCGTTTATTTCAACATCCTCGGACCAAGCCTTTCCTTCGTTGACCTTGTTGAGGACGAGCTCTTCAGTAACGAAGATTTTTGCTGTTACCTTGTGTTGTTTTCCGTCGATGCTTTCGTAAGAAAGCTTAAGGTACGAAACAGGACGGGACGAGTAATAAAGCTCGGTAACAAGCATAGGGGATGTAAACTCAGCTTTAAGACGGATTTCGTCGGATTCATAAATTGCAGTCGTTGTAAAAGCGTCTGCATCGATGCTGACTAAGTTGATTTTCTTTTGAGTATCGTCATCTCCGAGAAAACGGTAAATCTTTCCGTCAACGGTAACATAACCCATAATGTTGTTTTCGGCGCCGGTCCAATGTGTGGTTGGCTTGGAATTGATACTATCCGTCCAGACTGAAAAGTACGGGTCGACCGTAATCAGCGGAACAGAGGGCATTCTCATTTTCATAAAATCATTCCTCAATAAATTTCTTCATCATTGACGGGCCGAAGTCTACATAAACACCCGTTGCTTTTGCTGTATATTCGTTGATGGACTCAACGCCGCTGTCTTTTTCTGCTGATTTTTTATAAATCATATAAGGAACGGGATCGCTTGCGTGAGTTTTCGTAACGATAGGTGTCGGATGGTCGGGGAGAATCATAATTTTATAATCGTCACCGATTTCTTCAAGGCCGTTGATGATAACAGGGAGCACCTTTTCGTCGATAAGCTCGATTGCTCTGACCTTGTTTTCAGGCTCGTTTCTGTGTCCGCACTCATCGGGAGCTTCGATATGAACATAAACGAGGTCAGCACCGTTCTTGAGTTCTTCAACAGCGGCATTTGCCTTGCCCTCAAAGTTTGTGTCGATATAACCCGTTGCACCTTCAACCTCAGGAGTGTTCATGCCTGCGGCAATTCCGATACCCTTGAGAAGGTCAACCGCTGAAATAACAGAACCCTTGATACCGTAAAGGTCAGAGAAGAGGGGAAGCATCGGCTTCTTGCCTTCACCCCAGAGCCAGATTGAATTTGCAGGGCGCTTGCCTTCTGCAATTCTCTTTTTGTTTACCGGATGGTCTTTGAGAACATCGTAACTTTTTCTCATGAGATCAACGAGCTTTTTAGCTGTCGGTGCTGTTGAAATGTACGGGCCGATAACTCTGTCCGAAATGTCGTGAGGCGGTGTCATATTGCCGAGCTCAACGGTGCCGCCGTGATGAATAAGACAATGACGGTAGCTGACACCGTTGTAGAAGGCAAATTCATCGTTTCCAAAAACTTCCTGAACGGTTTTGATAATTTCAGCCGCATCTGCACTTGAAATATCGCCGGCCGAATAGTCAACCATAGTTTTGTCATCATAGTTTTCTTCGTCTGAAAGAGTAACGAGGTTGCAACGCAGAGCGATATCGTCATCTGCCATTTTTACTCCGATGCTGACAGCCTCAAGCGGGGAGCGCCCCGTGTAATATTTCATAGGGTCGTAGCCCATAACGCTGAGGTTTGCAACATCACTTCCGGGCTTAAGACCCTCGGCGACTGTACGGACAAGACCTACCTCACCTTTCTGAGCGAGTTTATCAAAATTAGGCTTTTTTGCAAGCATCATCGGAGTCTTGCCGCCTAAAGCCGGTACGGGGTAATCTGCCATACCGTCATATAGAATAACTGCATATTTCATAGGTATCACCTTAATAATTAAAGATTTTTGAAAACGCAAAGGCTCTCTTGCGCGCACTGAGGGAAGGTCTTTCCTTCGGGGGTGCGCGCTTCAAAGCTAATTCGTGCCTCGCGTTTATCGTATCCGATTTCACGAAGAAGGTCTGTTATAACAGCATAATCTTCGCCGTCATCAGGCGCCGGATACTGACGGTTATTGACCACACTTGCGATATGAATATGAACAATGTGATCCTTTGCTTTTCTTATCGAATCAAAGCTGTCTTTATTATAACCGAAATGGTAAAAGTCAACGAGGATTTTGACCCAAGGACTGCCAACGGCTTCAACAACCTTTAACGATTCTTCAATAGTATTGAGAATGTTACTTTCTCCGTATGAAAGATTTTCAAGAGCGCAGACTATGCCGTGTTTTTCACAAAGAGGAGCAACATAAGTTTTTAGAAAGAAAACAAGTCTTTCGAAAGCTGTGTCGTAGCTGACACCTTCGGGGAAGTTTCTTGCCGCTGAAGAACCCATAACAGCAATCTTAACACCGAGCTTCTTTGCTTTGTAAAGAGCGGTGTCGAGATAGTCGGCTGCCTTTTCGTAATCCGCATTGTCAACGGTTATTTTATATTCACCGGGGAACATACAGTTGGTAGCTTCAAAGCAGCAACCGGTTTCAGTCGATGCTATAAGGCTGTCGAGTTCCTCTTCGCTGAGCTTATAAATTCCGCCGAGATTCAGCTCGTGAAAATCAGCGCCCGAAGCTTTAATGTTTTGAACACTATCAAAACCTCCGGTAAAACCGTAGCGAAAATCTGACATAGAAATCCTCCTTTATGCTTCTTCCTGCCAGTCTTTGCAGACATCAACCCAGCCGACATAATTCTGAGCATATTTTTCAAGCTCATCAGGTGTCATTTCGATAGCGCTGTTTGAACCGCCGACGGCAGGGAAGACTGTTTCAAATCTTTTCAACGATTCATCAAGATAAGTTTTAACATTATCTTTTATACCAAAGGGGCAAACGCCTCCGATTGCATGGCCGATGAGTTCAACGACCTCATCGGGAGTAAGCATTTTTGCTTTAGCTGAAAAAGTGGATTTATATTTTTTGTTATCGATTTTTGCATCTCCGGCTGCGAGGATGAGTATCGGATCTTCTCCTATTTTAAAGGAAAGTGTTTTTGCAATTCTCTTGCCCTCTACACCGACAGCCTGGGCTGCAAGCTCAACTGTTGCACTTGAAACATCAAATTCAAGAACCTTATCTTCAAGACCGAATTGCCTGAGATAAGCTCTGCCTTCCTGAATGGACATAGACTTTATCTCTCCTTAGAAAATAACTCTTGATTTTGTCTGCTCAACAACAAGGTCAACAAATTCATCAATACCCATTGCACCGATATCACCTTCACCACGCTTACGGACGGATACGCAATTTGCTTCGATGTCCTTGTCGCCGGTAAGAAGCATATACGGAATTTTTTCAAGCTGAGCTTCACGAATTTTATAGCCTATTTTCTCGCTTCTTGTATCTACTTCACAGCGGATACCGGCAGCGTCAAGCTTTGCTTTAACTTCATAAGCGTAGTCGTGATGTCTGTCTGCGATGGGGAGAATCTTGACCTGAGTCGGAGCAAGCCAAACGGGGAATGCACCTGCATATTTTTCAATAAGAAGAGCAAGTGTTCTCTCGTAGCAACCGATTGATGTACGGTGAATAATATACGGATTCTTCTTGCTGCCGTCAGAGTCAGTATATTCCATACCGAATTTTTCTGCGAGCATCTGATCTATCTGAATCGTGATAAGAGTATCTTCCTTGCCGAATACATTCTTTATCTGAATGTCAAGCTTCGGACCGTAGAAAGCGGCCTCGCCGACACCGATTTTGTATGGAATCTCGAGGTTGTCAAGGATTCTCTTCATAACGCCCTGCGCTTCATCCCACTGTTCTGCAGTGCCGATGTATTTTTCTGTATCAGCAGGATCCCACTGAGAGAATCTGTATGAAACATCCTCGTAAAGACCGAGTGTCTTGAGGCAGTAAACAGCAAGCTCAAGACAGCCCTTGAATTCCTCTTCAAGCTGGTCGGGGCGGCACATAAGATGTCCTTCTGAAATCGTGAACTGACGAACGCGGATAAGACCGTGCATTTCGCCTGAAGCTTCATTGCGGAAGAGTGTAGATGTCTCATTGTAACGAAGCGGAAGGTCGCGATATGAACGCGGACGGTTAAGGTATGCCTGATACTGGAACGGACATGTCATCGGACGCAGAGCGAAAACTTCATCGTCCTTCTCTTCGTCGCCGAGAACGAACATACCGTCCTGATAGTGATCCCAATGTCCGGATACCTTATAAAGGTCACTCTTAGCCATATAGGGTGTCTTTGTAAGAAGCCAGCCTCTTCTCTGCTCCTCGTCTTCAATAAAACGCTGCATAAGCTGAATGATTCTTGCACCCTTGGGAAGGAGAATGGGAAGACCCTGACCGATAAGCTCGCTTGTTGTGAAAATCTCAAGCTCACGGCCGAGCTTGTTATGGTCACGCTTCTTTGCTTCTTCAACAGATGTGAGGTACTCTTCCATCTCATCTTTCTTTGTGAAAGCTGTTGCGTAGATTCTCTGAAGCATCTTCTTTGTTGAGTCGCCTCTCCAGTATGCACCTGTGCAGGATGTAATTTTATATGCCTTCACTCTGCTTGTGTCGGGGATGTGAGGTCCTGCGCAAAGCTCAACGAATTCGCCCTGCTTGAAGAATGAAATCTTCTCGCCCTTATCAGCGTGTTCCTTGATAAGCTCAACTTTGTAGATTTCACCCTTTTCTTCCATCATTGCAATAGCTTCATCAGGGTCGAGCTCAAAACGCTCAAGAGGAAGAGCCTCTTTAACAATTTTCTTCATTTCAGCTTCGATTTTTTCAAGGTCTTCTGCCGTGAAAGCCTTTTCAACATCAAAGTCATAATAGAAGCCGTTTGCGATGGCGGGGCCGATTGCAAGCTTAGCTTCAGGGAAAAGTCTTTTAACTGCCTGAGCCATAATATGAGAAGCTGTGTGTCTGAATGCCTTCTTTGCTTCTTCGTCATCGTCAAAAGTCAGAATTTCAAGAGAGCAATCCTCATCAATTGCGGTTCGAAGGTCAGCGTATTCGCCGTTTATCTTGCAAAGACAAGCGGCCTTGTAAAGACCCATGCCGAGATTTTTTGCAACTTCTGCAGCAGTAATGCCGTTATCGAATTCTTTAACGACATCGCCTTTAAGTGTTACTTTTACCATAATTTTTCCTCCTTAAAATAAAAAAGCTCCATCCCTCGTAACAAAGGGATGAAGCATAAACTCCACGGTTCCACCCGTATTGCGGCATAGAGCCGCCACTCGATTTGCCGTAACGAGGCAGGACGGCATTCCTTATTTCGGAATGCTCTCCGCAGTGGTAGCTGAATCGCAGATAATACTGTGCTTTCACCAAACGCACAACTCTCTGAAAAATCCGCCTGAAACAGCCGTCTGCATCAACGATTTATAATATTGATATAATTGTATTACGATTGAACAGAATTGTCAAGATGAAAATTTTTGTTTTCAAAACTCTGTTAACAATTTGTTAATAATTATTAGACATTTTTGCAAAAAATAAAATATACACTAATTCGGAATGATGTTGTATAAAGGAAAATATGTTTTTTGGGAACGGAGCGAAAAAATGGCTAAAACGAAAACAAAGGTTAATTACAAAAACTACGGCGATTTCCCTGATATGTATACAATCAAAGAAATAGTAATGTACGGTGCTAAAAAGGGTGGTAACAAAAGACACCTTGTTTTCAACGACTTTGAAGGTACTCTCAGAGAAAAGAGCTTTAAAGAGACCTATTATGATATAACCGGTATCGGTCAGTATCTCTATGACTGCGGTATGGCAGGCAAGAAGGTTGCAATTCTCAGTGAAAACAGCTACTATTGGGCAATTTGCTATTATGCTTGCGGTATGTCCAGGCTCACTTGTGTCCCCCTTGATGCAAAGCTTACCGATGCTGACTTGACAGAGCTTATGGAAAGAAGCGGTTGCAGTGCTATCATTTATACTGATGATTACGCAGATGCAATAAAAATGATGCAGGCATCGGATAAGGTTAAAATTACGGAATATATCAAAATGGAAGATTTTGATGAGATTGTTAAAAAAGGTCACGAAAGCCTTGATGCAGGCAATAAGAGCTTTATTGATGAGGAAGTTAAGCCTGATGACCTTGCTTTTATTGTTTTTACATCAGGAACAACCGGCAAGAGTAAAGGTGTTATGCTTTCTCATAAGAATGTTTCATCAAATGCAATCGCAACCTGCCGCGCGATGACAGCAAGCCATACTATCGCATTTCTTCCTTTTAACCATACATTCTCTTGGGCAAGCGCTCTTATCGCAAGTCCACTTCTCGCAGAGTGGGGTTATCTTTGCAAGGGTCTTAAGGATATTCAAAAGGATATTGCCACCCATCATCCTCAGCATTTCTCAGCAGTTCCTCTTGCTGTTGAAACTATTTATAAGAGAATCTGGTTCACAGCTAAAAAGCAGGGTAAGGAAGAAATCCTCAAGAAGGGTCTTAAAATCAGCAACTTCCTTATGAAGCTTGGTATCGATGTAAGGAGAAAGCTTTTCAAAGAGGTTCACGATAATCTTGGCGGCGAGCTTGAAATGATTATCTGCGGCGGTGCTTATCTCGATACTAAATATGAAAAAGGTCTTTACGACCTAGGTATTCATGTTGTTAACGGCTATGGTATTACGGAATGTTCACCTGTTGTTACGGTTAACAGGCTTGACGATTTCCGTTTCGGCAGTGCAGGTAAGGCTCTTAACTGTAACGAAATAAAAATTCACGAGCCTGATGAAGAGGGTGTTGGTGAAGTTTATATCCGCGGCACTAATGTTATGATGGGATACTACGATGAGCCCGAAGCAACCGCAGAAGCTTTTGATGGCGAATGGTTCAAGTCGGGTGACTACGGTTATATTGATAAGGACGGATTCCTTTATCTGCGCGGAAGAAAGAAGAATCTTATCGTTCTGAGCAACGGTAAAAATGTTTCTCCCGAAGAGCTTGAAGAGAAGCTTTTGAGTATTGAATACATCAACGAGGTTGTTGTTTATGAAGAAAACGGTGCAATCGCAGCCGAATTCTTCCTTAACACAAATGAGAATCCTAATGCCAAAGAGCAGATTAAGAAGGATGTTCGTGAGTTTAACAAGCAGATGCCTGCTTTCAAGCAGATTTCAAAGGTTAAAACTCGCGATACTGAGTTCCCGAAAACAACAACTCTTAAGATAAAGAGAAATTATAAAAAATAATACATTATAGTTAAAAGCTGCCTCACTTTGTAGTGAAGCAGCTTTTTATTATTTGATAGAGCCTGATCCTGAAGGTATCATTACTGTAGAAATTGATCCGTCGTTGTAGGTGATCTCCATTATTTGACTGTTGTTTGAGCAGAAACCATATGATACAGAATCATCCATAAGTGACTGTATCTTCTTTTTATCGGTTATTTCATACTGGATTTCTCCGAATAGATAGTTTGGGTTTTCGCCGAATTCACTTAAATAAAGCTCCATCTGCTCACCTGTCCAATAAGCTGAGTAGAAAATCGGCAGATTGTATGACAGCTTGTTTTTTCCGTAGAGTTCACCGGGTGTGGCAAGCTTTATATGCTTGATATCATCGATGCCTCTATGAGACTCAAAGTGCTTCATCAGGTCGTGTTCTTCAAGGTACTTAACGGTATTTTTCATATCTTTGGTCACTACGACTGCTTTTATGTCGGTAGAATTGAGGTTCCATGATGTTGTGTAGACAGCTTTTTCACCTCTATGATTATCCGGAACCTCAGTGCCAATACCGAGATCCTTGTGTGTTGAGGCACTTAATCCGAACGATATTATACCCAATTCGTCGGTGGCTGAATGGTGATAGTACTGTGCTGATGTCATCATTCTTATGTCTGTAAGAATGGCACGGTAAAGATCTGTGTCAGCAAGACCGATATTGTAACCTCCTGACATATCTTTCGGGAAAAGATAACAGTCGTTTAATATGAGACAATCCGATTTGTTGCTAATATTAAGCCCGTAATCGTGACTGATATTCAGAAACTTATCATCGTGTATATCATAATATTGGGAATCAGAGTAAATTTCGTATTCGTTCTCGTAAGCTTCTTCTGAGGGGATTTCAAAACCGTGTTTCCTGAAAGCTTCGATATTAAAGTTAATGTTTGCATAGTCATTAAGTGTGTTTTTGACGGACTGAGTGTCATTAAGTGTCAAAAGCTGCAAAATTGCCTTTTCGGTACTTTCAGAGTAATAGCGCTTATGAGTACTTCCGTCTTTGAGCGTATAGCTTACTAAAATGTATGTGCCAACTGCGTCGGGCGCATTATTTTTTATTTTTCCGTCATCAATCAGTTTCTTGTGAAACTTCATAGCTTTTTCAATTTCGCTGTCGTCTGAGAATATAATTCCCGTGAACTTATTATTACTGTAATAATTGCTGTGATTGATAGTATTGTATGTGGGGCTGATAGTGTACTTAGTTCTTTTGTTTTGATGATACAAACCATATTCCGAACTGTCTGAAAGATTGTCTTCCATAAAAATTAGATGCGGAGAGGTGATCATGATGGATTCAACCTCGTTTTTTTCTGGCATATACGAAGAATACCCGAAAAGCCCTGCTGAAAATACGATAAATAAAGCGGCAAAACCTACGAAATAGACAGGAAAATGTTTCAAAGCTACCTTCAACTCTTTTTTGCGCTTGTATCCAAAGATAAGTCTAAAGATAATATTGGTGATTAGGAAGGCGAGTGCGAATATAAAGAATGTATGGAGACCTCCGTTTCCGTGAGTTGAATCGAAAATTATGAATGAACACATAGTCGCAGCATAAAAGCTCACTATAGCCGAAATGATTTCATTCATTCCCTTCGCACGCCCCCAAGTACCGCTGATTTCATTTCTGCGTTTTTTAAATCCCAGGTAACCGAGCAGAACTATTATCACAGAGTAGATGAGAGCACAAATAATTCCTGACCAATGATTAAAGGTTATGTGAACATCTTCTTTGAAGTATATTTCCATAAAGCGTTCATCGAAGTAACCGCCAAAGGCGTTAAAAGGCTGTGACCAGTTGAATTTTGCGGAGAGACCTATTTCTTCTGCTTGGCTGATGGAAGCTCCATGAGTTAACTCCCAAAAAGAAAGACCGAGGAAATTCTCTAATGCGGTACCGAAAACCGCGAGGGCACCTGTAAAAATTAAAGCTTCAGCTACATTGCAGGTGTTTGCCATTACGGCACTACTTAAAATAAAGGTGAACATATACACTGCAATGTATTGCAACACTACTAGAGCGGCCATTGCGAAAAAACGAGCCGTGAGGTCAAATCCGCATACAAAACAGTTAAGTGCTTCGAGGAAACCTGCAAAAACAATGCTGCATACCATCGGGGTAAGGCCACCGAGTAGCTTTGCAAAATATATGTCGCGTCGGCTCATTCCAAGTGAGAAGATAACATTGGTTTGCTTTTTGCTCCAAACAAAGTTGAAAAGTAACATTGCGTTGACTACTCCTGCCATAACAAAGCAGATATTCGCAATTTCTGTTATGCCTCCGAAAATTCTTAGGTCATCCCAGAAAAAGAGACCTCGGTCATGAGCGTAATACTTGTTATTGACTGAAAATATGGATTCATTTATACTGAAAAACATAAGGCACATAAAAGCAAGCACAGGCAAAACGATGGTGTGTCTCATACTTTGCTTGAACATTGCCGTGAATTGTTTATGAGAAGAGCTTTTCAAAGTCATAATCTGTATCCTCCATTTCTTCTAAGAATATCTCTTCAAGTGATAGTGGGAATTTTTCTGCCAAAACGGGTCCGGTAAACCCTATAATCTTTTCGGCTTCTGCAATGTTTTTAGAAACGGTAAAAGAAACAATTTTACCGTCAGACTTGTAATTTTTGTAGTCGATACCTTTAAATATGTTGCGATCTACATTTTCAGTGTAAACAAGTCTGAATTTGCATCTGCTTCCGTTCATATCGTCAACGGCACAGTTTATAGCAATTTTCTGCCCGTTCATAAGGGCAATATGGTCACACATATCAGCAAGTTCGTGTAAGTTGTGCGAGGAAATAATGATAGAACATTCTTTTTCTGCCATATAATCAAGCAAAAGCTTTTTTGTGAGATTTCTTTTTGCGGGGTCAAGACCGTCAAAGGACTCATCCAGCAAAAGAATCTTAGGCATAGTTGAAAGACCAAGGACGATTTCAGCCTGGCGTTGCATACCTTTTGAAAAACCTGCAATCTTTTTATTTACATTCAATCCGAAAAGGTCAGAGAGCTTGTAGAATGTGTCCATACAGAAAGAGGGGTAGTAGGAGCTATAGAATTTAGCCATACTCTTCATAGATGCTGAAAGCCCAAAATAAAGGTCGTCAGGCACATAAAAAAGTTCTTGTTTCTTTTCAGGATGAAAAAGAAGATCGGTTCCGTCAATTTCAATCGTACCGCTGTCAGGAGTATACACCCCGGCAATCAACTTTAACATAGTTGTTTTACCGGCACCGTTGTATCCGACGAGTCCGTAAACTGACGAGTTATTAACTTCAATTGAAACATTATCAACAGCAGTGAATTCGTCAAATTTTTTTGTAAGATTGGAAATTTTAATCATATCAATCATCCTCCGAATAAATGCGTTCAATCATTGAAATCAAGGAGTCTTTATCTACACCCTTGGATTTCATAGAATGTATCTCTGGCTCGATTTCTTTTAGTGCTTTGTCAGCGATTGATGTGTTTTTAACTGCGTCTCGTGAAACAAAACATCCTCTGCCGACAAGTGAATATATTACGCCTTCAGCTTCAAGGTCTGCAAAAGCTCTTTTGACGGTATTTACATTAATTCCGGTTTGCTGAGAAACTGTGCGTATAGAGGGGAGTTGCTCGTTTGCCTCATATATTCCCATGCGTATGTACAGAAGTATTTGATTTTTGATTTGTTCATAGATTGGAATACGACTCCTTTGGTCGATTTCAAACATCTTATCACCTTCACTTCTTGTTTTGTTCAGGTGTGCTACCTGTGATATCACACTTGCATAATAGCATACCATATCTTGCTTGTCAATAATTTTTTTGAAAAAGTTCTCTTGAGTGAAAGAAAAGATATACATTAAATATGTTCACAAAATACATAATTTTTCGTTTTAAGACAGAACGCCCGGCAAAGTTGACGAATGAAATAATTTTTTAAAATTTTTTGAAAAAAAGTGTTGACAAAGGGGGAGGTGTTTGATATAATAGCAAAGCTGTCGCGAGGACAGAGGTTCTCAGGCAGAGGTAAGCACCTTGAAAATTAAACAACGATGAAACAAAAACCCTGAAAAGATTTCTAGAGTTTTGC
>JAGAVE010000030.1 GCA_017942105.1 Clostridia bacterium
TTACCGATGAAAAAGGAATTCCTGAAAATGATAAGGCTTTTATAAAAGAATAGGTTATCCGGTTTTAGTTTAACAGCAACAGCGAGTTGCTTGTTCATTTTACCATTCGGTGTTACAATATTCTTGAGGTGATAACAATATGGAAACTAAAGATATTATTCTCGAACTGAGAACGAAAAAAGGTATGTCACAGGATGAACTTGCTGAAAAGATTTTTGTTACCCGTCAGGCAGTGTCTCGTTGGGAAAATGGTGAAACAACACCTAACACAGAAACATTGAAGCTGTTGTCAAAACTATTTGATGTATCTATCAATACACTTTTAGGCTCTCCAAGACAGCTTATCTGTCAATGTTGTGGTATGCCACTTAAAGACGGAAACATCAGCAAAGAGAAAGACGGCATTTTCAATGAAGATTACTGCAAATGGTGTTATGCTGACGGTGAATATATGTATCACGATATGGACGATTTGATTGATGTCTGTGTCGGACATATGGCAAATGAGCAGTTTACACCCGAGCAGGTACGGGCATATATGAAGGATATGCTACCGAAACTTGATTATTGGAAGAAGTATAAATACCTCGACGGTGCAGAAAAGTTTGAAGAATTCAAACAACAACTCATCAGCGAGTTTAATGATTTACATATCGACGGAATGCCCAAGGTCGAAAAGCTTAACGCACTTGTGGGCGGATATATTAATCTCGAATACCGTCTTCCGAATGGTCAGACAGTAAAATTCCTTGATGATAAAGCAACCTATCTCGGCAATCAGCTTGAGTGTGAATTCGGTGGTGACAGATGCTTCGGCATCGTGGCAAATATGGATTTTCTGCTCGTATGCACCTATGAAGAAAATGGCGAAAATCCTGAATTGGTTGTATACAAAAAGAGATAACAACTACACGAGCAACAGTATTTCACTGTTGCTTTTTGTTTTATAAAAATCAAACCACCAGTAAATGTAATAGTAAAATAAAGGTAGACACATCTTACACTTCCACAAAGTTATTTAGAGCCTCTGTCGGCATTAATCTTCTCTGTCGCATTTTTGAAAGAAACTATGCTACCGTTGCAGATTATAGGCGCCGCACTTTTCCTTGGCGGTGCGATATGCGGCGAAACAAAATTAGGAATCAATTCATTAACATTAAATCTGCAAGCTGAACAGTGTCTTTCAGCGAAACTCCCATTCAAATCACCACATTCGCCCGTAGCGTTAGGACTAAAAAATCTGATTTGTTTTTAACAAACCTATTTATTAACCAGTTGCTTTTCGCTGTATATCTGTGGTATACTATGTTGGTATCCAAATATTACTATGAAAGAAGTGTAAATATGGTAAAAAACTATGACGCAATTGTTATCGGCGCAGGTAATGGCGGACTAGTGGCTGCAGCACGCCTTGCCAAAGAAGGAAAAAAGACGCTACTTGTTGAGCGTCACAATTTACCCGGCGGTTTTGCTACAAGCTTCGTAAGAGGCAGATTCGAATTTGAAGCATCGCTTCACGAGCTTTGCGGTATTGGTTCTATTACGGGAAAATCACCGTTACTTAAAATCTTTCAGGAAGTTGGTGCGGCTGATAAAATCGAATGGGTAGCGCTTGATGAAGCGTACAGATTGATCACTCTGGATGAAAAGGAAAACTGTGACTATCTGATGCCCTTAGGCAAAGAAGCATTCATCAACAAGCTTGAGGAATATGATCCCGGTTCTTCCGCAGTAGTTACAAAGATTTTCGATCTTATTGAAAGCATTGAAAAAACCTTGGATTTTGTCAGCAACATTGAAGATTTCAAGCCTTCAATGATAAAAGAAATTTTCTCTGAGCATACAGAGTTCCTCAAGGTAGCTAACTATTCCGTTGATGAGGTACTCAAATCAGTCGGTGCAAGCAAGAAAACAAGAGATATCCTTAACGGATACTGGTGTTACCTCGGTCAGCCTACCGATGAGCTTAATGTTATCCACTATTTCACGATGCTTCACTCGTATATTATTGACGGTGCTGTTATTCCTAAGGGCAGAAGCCATCAGATAAGTACCGCTTTGCTCGAAGCATTTACCGAAAACGGCGGCGAGGCTTGGTTTAACACAAGCGTTAAGAAAATCAATATTGAAAACGGCAAAGCAACAGGCGTTACCCTTGAAGACGGTACAAAAATTAACGCCAAAGCAGTTATTTGCAACGCTTCACCTTATAATGCTTACACAAAGCTTATTGACGAGAACGCTATTCCCGAGAAGCTCAAAAAAGAAGTGCGCGCTAAAACCTTGGGTGCAAAAGGCTTTGCAGTATTTTTGGGTCTTAACCGTTCTGCAGATGAGTTGGGACTTAACAACCACACTTATTTCATTTATCCGACTAATGATAACAGAAAATGCTACGAAATGAGCAAAAAGCTCGAAACAAACGATGTTCAGGCTACGGTTTGCCTTAACAGAGCTTTTGACGATTGCTCTCCCGAAGGCACAAGCATTCTTTATATGACCTCCATCTTTGCAGGTGATGAATGGAGCAAGATTTCTGTTGAGGATTATCACAAAACAAAGTTTGCCTTTGCAGAAAAAATGATAGATAATTTTGAAAAAGCAACAGGCATCGCAATCAGAGATTACATAGAAGAAATCGAGATTTCCACACCGATGACCTATGCACGATACACTGATGCTCCTGCAGGAACAATTTACGGCTACGAAGCAACCAAGGAAGACGGTATTGTTAAGAGAATCGTTTTTGATATGATTGACAAAGGTATTCCGGGACTTTATTTTGCCGGTGGCTATACCACAAGACATATGGGCTATTCACCCAGCTACACAACCGGTGATATGGCGGCAAAAAATGCATTACTCAGCATAAAGAAGGAGGCAAAATAAATGAGCAAGAAAAAGTTTTCCGTAAACGGCAACCTGAAAGACAGCCTGAATACCGTTAAGTTTCTGACAGAGAGAAAGCAGTTTATCAACAGCGCCGCTGCAGTTTTACCGAAGCGTACTGATGATTTCGGTGTAAATAAAGTTGCCAAAAGTCTTCATCCGAAAGAGCAGAAGCTTATAATCAGCAGAATTGAAGAGCACTCAAACATTGCAAAAAGCTATTATTTCAAGAGCGAGGCTGCTCCTCTTGCATACTTCAAAGCAGGCCAGTATCTCACATTCAGACTCGAGATCGGCAATTCCGTTGTTACCCGTTCATATTCAATTGCATCTTCTCCTGCAAGTGCATTAAACGGCGAGTATCAAATCACAGTTAAACGCATTAACGACGGTTTTGTTTCCGATTATATCCTTGACAATTGGAGTGTTGGTGACAAAGTTACCGCTTATGCTCCCGAAGGCAATATGACATACAACCCATTGCGCGATGCTAAAAACATTGTAGCTATTGCAGGCGGAAGCGGCATCACCCCCTTCCTTTCTCTTGCAAGAGCTATAGATCAGGGCAACGAGGACTGTTCGCTCACATTGCTGTACGGTTGCAGAACATCGGACGAAATTCTTTTCAAAGCAGAACTTGATTCACTTTCTGAGAAAAACGAGAAAATCAATGTTATCTATGTTCTCAGTCACAGCGATGAAGAAGGCTACGAAAAAGGCTTTGTTGGTGCAGATATTATCAGAAAATACGCACCTGAAGGAAACTACAGCATTTTCGTATGTGGCCCCGGCGGTATGTATAAGTTCCTTGAAGCTGAACTCCCGAAGCTTGAAAAAGAAAGAAAATATATTCGTTTTGAAGTCTTCTCTTCAGGCAAGAAAACTCAGGAGGACGCAAAAGAATACAGCATCACAGTTATTAACCGCGGTAACGAATCCGTAATCAAAGCAAGCAGTAACGAAACTGTGCTTTGTGCTTTTGAACGCGCAGGAATCGAAGTTCCTGCAAGATGCCACACAGGCGAATGCGGTTTCTGCCGAAGCAAGCTCGTCAGCGGCAAGGTTTACATTCCTGAGGGTGAAGACAGACGCCGTATTGCGGATATGCAGTTTAATTTCATTCATCCTTGCTGTTGCTACCCCGAAAGCGACCTTGTTATAAGAATTAATTAATGCGAAGTTAATTTAATAAGACAATATATCAAAGAGCCCTCCTGATGTATCATCAAGAGGGCTCTTTTCATCGTCCTTTTTCACGAAAGAGTTTCACCATCGGCTTACGGTTTAGATTATAACTATGTATTGGTTTATAAAAACGCTTGTATCATAAGAGTTGCATTTTTTCTGACAACATCAAAGAAGAATTTCCTTCCCCTGTTTCGCAGAATCATAAATCGCACACAGAATTTTTATCATATCAACACCCTGAGACGGTTTGAAAACGGGCTCTGCTCCCTCAGTGATAACATCAATGAAATTGCGGATGTTTTTCTTATGACCGTTTGTATCGAGTTTGCCTCTCGGAGCGATATCAAGAAGCTGTCCCTCATCCTCGGTAAAGAATTCAACCTCATTATCATCCCACCTGAGACCTGCTTTTGTTCCTCTGAGTTCAACATAACGGGTCTCAGATTTTATATTTGATGCCCAACTGAATTCAATCTGAAGCACTGCTCCGTTATCAAATCTTATCATACCCATCGCAAGGTCTTCAACATCAAAAGTGCCTTCGTCTTTTGCATCGCCGAACTTTGAATGCTCAGAGTCACTTGTGGTGCTGTCAGCAAATTTTGTATAAGTATTCGCACTTACTGCAACGGGAGCAGGATTTCCCATAAGCCAAACGGCAAGGTCTATCATATGAACGCCGAGATCAATAAGCGGACCTCCGCCCGACTGAGCCTTCGTTGTAAACCAGCCGCCCTTTCCGGGTATACCTCTGCGCCTCTGCCAGCCGCAACGGCCGCAGTAAATTTCGCCCATTTTTCCTTCATCAATAAACTTTTTTGCATACTGTGATGCTGTGACGAAACGGTTGTTTCTTATCACCATAAGCACCTTGCCTGCTTCATCTGCAGCGTTTTTCATTTTGATAACCTCCGCAACATCAACAGCATCAGGCTTCTCGCACAATACATGCTTACCTGCTTTGAAGGCGTCAACCGCGATTATTGAGTGAAGGTAGTTAGGGGTACAGATATCTACGGCATCAATGCTCTCGTCTTTAAGCAACTCCTTATAGTCAGTATACACATCCGCTTCAGGGTAATATTTATCTCTGAGTGCAACCGCTCTTTCTTCAATAATATCACAAAAGGCTACGATCTCTACCCTGTCGTCTTCATAATAATTATTGATATGGGATCCGCGACAGATACCTCCGTTACCGATAAGCCCGATTCTTAATTTTGACATAAAATTTCCTCCCGTAACAATAAACTAAGGTAAAACAATACCTATCTTTATTATATCAAAGAGGCAAAAAAAGTAAATATCTGCTTTCAGTTAAATGAATTAAAAATTTTAACCGCAGACCGTCAACCCTGAACTGTTCCTCCCCCCCTGAATCATCATAAAACTATTGTGTTTTTCTTTGTTTTTGTGGTATACTTTGATTGAAAAACCGGAAAAGTAGATATAGGAGGAAACTCAATGCAAGTTATCATTAAATTTTTCTTTTCAATTTTCACAACCATTGCAATTTTTTGTTCAAATCTGCTGTTTCCCGCAACAGTTTTACCCGAGAGCGAGAATTTTGATTTTTCATATCTTGAATATCCCGAGGAAGCAATAATCACCCTTGAAGAAGCAGGACTCACTGAGCAGGAGCTTGTGGGAAGAGCTTCGGCTCTGCTGCCTGAATATGTTCAGTCCGGCGGATATGACGACATAAACGGCATAACGATATCGCCTTATTACACGGCAAAGATAAGCGGCAAGGAAATCCCCGTTTACGCTTCGGTAGTTTTCATACGCGTTGACGATACGGGCACTCTCCACTCCTTCTCTGAAATTTATGTTGATCCCAATGAAGACTTTTCGTTCAATATAGAGATAACAGGTGCAGATGTTGAGCTCAAAAATGCCCTTGTTTTGCCTGAAACGCACGGTGTAAAAGCTCAGTGCGAAGACAATACCGTTACTGCATCAATCAGCAAAACGGGAGTCTATACCTTCCTTTTTAACGATGCAAATCAATATTACGGCTACACTCTTATGGTTCGCGAGAAAGTTGATGAGGACAAAGAAATTGCAGAATACATAGAGAAATACGGAGAGGATAATGTCTGGGTTATTGAAAAAGGCGTATATCAATATGACTATGTCAATCTCGTTGCACACAATAATCTCGTTATATATCTTCGCGAAGGTGCGTATGTAATTGCGAACCATCTTTATGATATTGACTGCGCAGAGGATGAAAACAAATATTGGGAGCCTACTGCTCCGGGAGACAACTCCATAGGTCTTACAAGATATCCGTTCCTTAACTTTTACAATTGTAACAACATCACCCTTACGGGCAGAGGTGTAATAGATATGACCCGTCTCGACAGACGAGAAAGAAGAGGTGTTGTTTTCACGAATTGCAACAATGTTAATGTCAGCGATGTAAAAATAATAAACTCTCCCGAATGGTCATTTATTTCCTATTGCTGTACTGATGTCAACATAGACAATGTTGATATCATCGGTAACCGAGGCAACTGCGACGGCTTTGCAATCTGTAACAGCCACGATGTAACCGTTGATAACTGCTTTGCAAGAGTAGCCGACGACACCTTCGAAGTAAAGGCTCTCGGCGGTATGATGGACAGCAAAAACATCACATTCACAAACTGCATCGCCTGGGGCGGTTATGCAAGATGCTTCGGCATCACAGGCGAAGTTAACAAGAAAATTTCCGATGTAACTTTCCGCGACTGTGCCGTAGTCTACCGCGACGGCATATGGGATAACGACAGAATCGGCTCGCTCGTTGTTGTCGCAGAGCAGACTAAGGGCAGTATTGACGGAATTCTCTTTGAAAACATTGAAATATTCCGCGATGAAGGCAGACCGATACTCGTAAAGATTTACGATGAGCAGGCTGAGAATTTTGAAATCAAAAATATTGTATTCAGAAACATTTCTTACACTTCATATATGAAGCCAAAAATTGCAGGAACTGACAGCAAAACAAATACGGTTCAGGTTGAGCTTGAAGACATAACCGCTAACGGCAAGAAAGCCCTGTTCCCGAAAACAAAGTTCATCATCGGCAGACACTGCGATGTAACTTCTGCATAAAATTCATTGTGCAGATTCAGATCAGGTTAAATAAATAAAAAGATAAAGAATGAATTGAAATCCGTCTGTTCGGCTTTCAATTCATTCTTCTATATTCTTCGTTGACTTATCGTTTTCCTGAGCGTACAGATAACTATGTCTGATTCTTCTGCTGTTCATCTGACGAATATATTCTGTATGCAACGAGAGCGCTAAGACAAAGATTGACTAAATATGTATCCATTCTGTTCGCCGGTTTTTTCAGCTCAGCTTCTACGAGCTTGTCCAGCGTTTCTGCATCAAGATCAAGTGCCATATCGTTAAGATGTGCTCTTATCATATCAAGATATCTTTTATATTCCTTCAAAAAATTCACCTCTTAATCATTCATATAAATATATATGACCCAAATCGAGGTTTGTCACGCAAAAATAACTGAATTTATGCAAAATTCTTTTTGGAAATTTTATATTTGTCGTTTGATATGTTTGCTGTTGCTTTTTCAGGTGTCAGTGGTATAATTATTTCATAAACAGCATTCGGGAGGTTCATATGCAGATTTTACAAGTGATTATTTCCTATCTGGCAATAGCGGCCGCTTTTATTTCTTCAATTTTTTCGTGGGGTGATCCTATTATGATACCGTTTACAAATGATTACACTATTCCTGAAACTATTCCTGAATACCGCGTGATTTCAACTGAGGAGAAAAGCGACTGGAGCGCCAAATGGATTTGGGATAAAGAAAACCTGAAAGAAAAAAATGTCTGGATGTGCTTTAGCAAAAATGTCACTCTTGACAAAATACCCGACGAGCTTATCGCTCACATCTCGGCAGATTCAAAATACTGGCTTTACATAAACGGTGAGAATGTTGTTTTTGAAGGAAGCGTTAAACGAGGTCCCGATAAAAACAGCGGATATTATGACAGCGTTGACATCGCACCCTATCTAAAAAAAGGTGAAAACGCAATCTGCGCTCTTGTTTGGTTCTGGGACGACGAAACAAGCTATTCCTACTGCAGCAGCGGTCAAGGAGGCTTTCTTTTCGAAGCTATCGGCGAAAACATCAGCATCCTTTCGGACAAGAGCTGGAAGGCAAAAAGAAACAGCGCCTACATCGACAGCCCTCTTTACCCTCCCAATTACAGAATTCCCGAATACAGCATCTATTTTGATGCAAGAAAGGATATAGGCGATTGGACAAGCATCGCTTATGACACTTCAGCCTGGGAAAACGCAACCGAGCAAGCCATCGGCGGTGAAGGCGCTTACGGCAAGCTATACCCGAGAGGGATACCTTTTCTTAAAGATTACGGCCTAAAGGACTATGAAAACTCAGGCGATTATGAAAACTATACCGTTAAAAAGCTTTCAGGCGAAAAAATCACCGTAGATATCCCTTACAACGCTCAAATTACACCGTATTTCAAAATCATAGCACCTAAAGGAAAGAAAATCCGCATAACAACGGAAAACACCCTGATCGGCGCAGTTTCAACTACATATATCACAAAAGACGGCGAGCAGGAATTTGAAGCCTTAGGCTGGTTTAACGGAGAACACATCACCTACGACATTCCTAAAGGAGTTACAATCGTTTCCCTGCAGTACCGCGAAACAGGATATAACAGCTCGTTCTGCGGCAATTTTAAGTGCGACGATGAATTTATGAATTCCTTATGGCAGAAATCACTGCGCACCCTTTATGTTACAATGCGTGACAATTATATGGATTGTCCTGACAGAGAAAGAGCTCAGTGGTGGGGCGATGTCACAAACGAAATGATAATGACAATGTACTCTATGGACAGCAACTCCTACCTTCTGTATCAGAAAGGCGTAGAAGCTATGCTTGCCCACATTGAAGACACCAATGTTCTTCAGACCGTTGTTCCCATAAGCGGAGATTATTTTGAGCTCCCCGTTCAACAGCTTGCAGGTATCGTCGGTTTCCTCACCTACTATGAGTATACGGGAGACACCGAATTTCTTGAAAAGGTTTATGATGCTTCTCTAAACTACCTGAAGCTTTGGGAAATCGGAGGAAACAATCTGGTTGTTCACCGCGGCGGTTCGTGGGATTGGCCCGATTGGGGCGACAAGGCAGATATGACCGCCATAGAAAACGCCTGGGTTTACTATGCCCTCTCCGCAACTCAGAGAATGGCTGAAATCTTAGGAAAAGAAGATGACCTTTCCTTCATCATCCAAAGAAAAGAGACTATCGCAAACGGATACAAGACGCTTTGGACGGAAGAAGGATATAAAAGCAAGGATGTAAGAAAACCTGATGACAGAGCGAATGCCCTTGCAGTTTTATCGGGTCTTGCGGAAAAAGAGCAGTACGAAACCATCACAAGCGTGCTCACGACAACGAAAAACTCAAGCCCGTATATGGAATACTATGTCCTTGAAGCTCTTTGCAAAATGGAAGAATACGAAGCCGCAAGAGACAGAATCAAGGAAAGATACGAGGATATGGTCAACGAAGATTATTCAACTCTCTGGGAATTTTGGAACTCCTGGCAAGGCACTATGAACCACGCTTGGAGCGGCGGTCCTCTCGTTATAATGAGCAAGCATTTTGCAGGCATTGCTCCCCTTGAAGCAGGATATGAAAAGGTCAGAATCGACCCTCAGTACAGCTTATCCGGCAGTATGAATTGCACTGTCCCGAGCGTAAAAGGTTTAATTACTCTTGATTACGAAAAGAGTGCAGAAGGCTATATTATTAACCTCACTCTTCCTGAAGATATGAATGCTGTTTTATCTGTACCTGCTGATGCCGTTGTATATGTCAATTCCGAAGTCTATTACCAAAACGGAGAATATGCAGGCGGCGACACAGGAGAAATACAAATCATTGAAAAAACGATTTAAAACAATTAAACAAACCATCGTTACAATCTTAACCTATTTATTAAAAAGCGAACAGATCCGTTTTGAAGCGGACCTGTTCGTTTTTATTTAACCGAATATTGAAGTAAAGAAGGAAACTATTTTAAGCCAGAAGGATGTAAAGAAATCAATTATCATATTTCCGATTGACTGGCTTGTTGACAGCTCACGGATTTCGAAATTCATACTTGCCGAGCCGTGGTAGTTGCCGATACCCTGAATGGTTGCGGTCGCCGTTCCTTCATTGATATTGTTTTTATATGTCACCGTATAGTCAACGCCTTCTTTGAGGACTTTGTTGCCGTCCGTTACGGTGATGGTCGGGATTACGGCTTCTCCTGTGTAATCCTGCTCGGAGATTTCAGCGAATGTAACGGGAGCGATGCTCTTTGTTATAATCGTGAAGTTTGCAATGCTTGAAAGCACCTTGTAAACGCCCTTACCGCTGACGTTAACCTTTGCCGTGCCGACATTGATGTTATCGGAATACTTAACGGTAAAGTCCGTGTTTTCCATAACCTTTTCGCCTGAAACGGAAACATCTATTTCGGGTTCGATTGCCGAGCCTGTGTAGGTCTGATTCGGAATCGGGGCAACAACAAATGTACTTACGGGGATATCATTTTTGATTGCGAATTTCTGCGCGTATGAACCCTCCTCGCAGTAGATTGTAAGTGAATCGCAATTATCAAACGCATTGGGTGCAATGTTGATAACCGAGTCTGAAATAACTGCAGTTTCAAGGTTTGAACAGGACGCAAACGCCTCTGACTTGATTGTTGTAACATTACCGCCGATTGCAACGGTATCAAGATTTTCACAGCCCATAAAGCTCTGCGTTTCAACCATAATAAGGTCTGTCGCCTCATCGTTTTTGTCGTGGCCGAGCGTAACGAGCGTAACGCCCGAGCTTTTAAAGCTATTGGGATAAACAAGCTCAACACCTGCAAAATTAAAGTTTTTCAGTGCTCTGCAGTTGTAGAATGCATAATCCGCAATAAGCTTGATATCTGAGTTCCATGTAAACTCTTCAAGAGCAGTGCAATTATAAAAAGCATAGGATGCAATCAGCTTTACACTTGAAGACATCTTGACCTTTTTAAGATTTGTACAGTCTCTGAATGCACCTGTTGCAATATCTACAACCGAGTCGGGAATGTAAAGCTCTTCAATTCCGCTATTTTCTGAAAAAGCATAGTCGCCAATGATACGCAAGCCGTCAGGTAATGCATTACCTTCAATTTTGATATCAGAATCGCTGAAAGCACCGTATTCGATAACTATAAGCTTTGATGGAAGCTTGACGCTTTTAACAGCACTTCCGCTGAAAGCAAATTCACCGATTTCGGTTACTGAGTCAGAGATAACAACATTTTCAATCGATTTAGCGTCTCTAAACATATCGTTCGGAATTCGCTTTACATTTTCTCCTATTATAACTTCTGTCAATGTCAGGTAGGAAAAAGGAGGATAGTCTTCGTTGAATTCGCAACTTTCTGCATTGTAATAAAGAGTTGTGAGGTTTTTGGGCAAGGCATAACCACCTAACACAGTCAAACCTTTAGGAATTGTAAATTCCTTCACATTTAAGCAATTATAGAAAGCGTGGTATCCAATGCTGGAAAGAGTTTCCGGCAGGGTTATACTTTCTACATTAGTGCAATCATCAAAGGCGTAGTCGGCGATTTTTGTAATTGAATCGCAAACAATAATATTTTTTACAGTTTTGCATTCTCTGAATGTATCTCTGCTGATGGAGGTAACATTATCGCCGAGCTTGATTGTTTCAAGTTTATTCATTCCCTTAAATGGAGTCCATTCGGCTTTGCAGTTTGCGGCATTGTAGTTAAGAACCGAATAACCTGTACCCGAAAAAGCATTGGAAGATATGCTGGTTATGTTTTTGGGTATTGTAAGCTCACCCGTAAGGGAACTGCAACCTGCAAACGCATTGTTGGCAATTCCTTTAACTGAATCAGGAAGATCTAAATTCTCTAAGGCCGAGCAATTGCAGAAACCTCTCGTATAAATAACTTCCAATGATTCAGAAAGCTTAAGATTTTTCAAAGCAGTGCAGTTTTCAAAAGCCTGATGGTAAATTGTTACAACCGAATCAGGAATATCTAAACTAACCAATGCTTTACAATTATAAAATGCACTCTTGCCGATTGTCGTAACTGAATCGGGAATTTCTACGCTTGCCAACGCCTCGCAACCTTTGAATGTTGCATCTTCTATAACGGTCAGAGTGTTCGGAATGCTGATACTCTTTGCACTCTTGCAATTTTCAAATGCAGATTCACCGATGGATACAACAGAGTCGGGGATTTCTACACTTTCCAAGGCTTCACAGTCTTTAAATGTTGCTTTTCCAATATTGGTCAGTTTGTTGGAAAGCTGCAGACTTTCCATACTCTTACACCCTGAAAACGCATACTCTCCGATTGCCGTTACGGAATCAGGAATCACAACAGTCTTCAAAAGGTCGCAGCCTGAAAAAGCTGACGCGCCGATAGACTTGACCGTTGAGGGAAGAACAAGGCTTTCTATATCTGTTGATCTGAAAGCGGAGTTCGGAATTTCTGTTATCGCCTCGTTAAACCGGAACTCGGTCAAGTTTGAATTGCAGAAGGCTTTTTCGCCGATATAAGTGATGTTTTCAGAATGATTAAGCTGCTTAAAGTTGCTGTCGCAAAATGCATAGTCGCCTACCCAATAAAAATCTTCGGAAAACTCTGCAGTATGCATTCTTGTTTCGCGAAAAGCTGAATCATAAACCGCAGTTACGCCAGGTGCCTTAATGTTAAAAAGATTATAGCAACCGCGGAATGCTTCAGGTGCAATAAACTCTACTGTATCGGGGAGAACTACATCTGCGATTACAACATCATCAAAAGAATCATAATATCCGATAGCGTGAAGATTATAAATATCGGCAAAAGCTCTGTAACCGATATATTCAAGATTCGGGCTTATACGAATTTTTGAAATAAAGGTACTGTTCGCAAAGGCATCGTTTTCTATCCTCTTTACCGTATCGGGAAGGCAGATAAGTCCGAACCAATCGTCAAGGCACTCAAATGACCTTCTGCCGATTACCGTAACAGGCGCGCCACCCAGTGTGTCCGGCACATAAACATCTGTTTTACTGTTGAATTTACCTAAAAATTTATGGATAACAGCTTCGCCGTTTTCGTTTATATAATACTGATAGATATCCTCTGTGAAAATTTCACTCGGCTCAACGTATTGTTTGAAGACGAGCTGTTTAACGCTATCGTTGAAGGTTATCTCGCCGTCATAGTTAAGATATTCTTCAAACACTTCACAGATATCCGAAGTAAAGTAATTATTAACAATAACTGTTTCAGGCAGGGTTTCTGATTTCTGATTACCGAAAGCTGCTGAAGCGATTCCTAAAGTTTTGGCGTCAAAAGTGACGGCTTTTAAGGCAATGCTTGTTATGGCATACTCTTCAATAGCTTCAACTGTTCCGACGAGTGTGAGTGTTTCAAGAGTGCTACTCGTTATACCGCTTCGTCTGATGGTAATATTTCCTTCAAGCTGAATGTTTTTCAAGCATTCGTTAACAATAGAATTTGCCTCGATTGTTATTGATTTTGCTTTGATGGTGAGATTTTCAATAGTTGAACCTCTGAGCATATAAGATTTTGCATAAAATGATTCTTCAGAAACTATTGTCAGGTTTTTAATCTTTGCTCCGTTAAATGCATCGTTATGAATAGAGGATATTTTATGCGGTAATTCAAGGCTTTCAAGCGATGAACATCCTCTGAATGCGTAATGGCGGATTGATTTGAGGTTCTTCGGTAGATTGATGTGTTTAAGATTTTCACAGTTAGTGAATGAATCTGCGCCGATTTCCGTGATTGAATCAGGCAGAATGATGCTTTCAACATTCACGGAATCAGGATTACTGAACTTCTCTTTAGTGTAGCTGTTTTTGTAGGAATTGGTAGGGCTGAAAGAATAAGCACCCAGCGAAACAACCGTCTTGCCGTCGATCGTTGCGGGAACAGTTACGGTCGTTTCATTGCCCATATATTTTTTGATGGTTATATCACCCGACTCAGTATAGCTGTAAATAAAATCGCCGTAAACAAAATCTTTTTGGGTGTTATCCAACTCTTCCTCGTCTTCATCATATTCTGATGCAGAAGCGAAAATCATTGAAGAAAAGAGGTCTTCAAAACCTAATTCTGACATCGGCATACCGCTGAACAGCAGAATAACCGCGAGTAATATCGCGGATAATTTTTTCAAAAGTTTCATATGTAAATCCTCCCTTTGTTCGGATTGTATGTAGGGATAAGTATATCGGACGCCCATCCCTACCTGCTTTAATTGAAGTGAAATCCGTGTTATTTTTCGGGCAGATAATATCTGCCCCTACGGTCTTCACTCAAGATTCTTCGCATCAAATTTGCCGTTACAACGCTACGCCTTAAACACCGTAAACGAGCAGGATGCTGTTTTATATGTAACGGTAACAAAGACCTTTTTCTCAAACAATGTTGAATTGTCTTCAAATTTGACCGTGTATTCATCTGCCGTCAGCTCTTTTTCGCTCTCGTCGCTATATACGGCAAAGACTCTCATTCGGCTCAGGTCGATGTTTTCGAGGTCGTCTGATTTAAATTCATATCCGGGTGGGAATGTTGCATAGACGGATGTCAGCAACGGTGTTTCTTTCGTATTGAGGATTCTTACTTTAAAGCTGCTTTCAAAATCCTTAAAGGTAACGGTTACGGTTTCGTAGCCTGCCTCTTTGCCGAAATCGGACGGGACTTTCAAGGAATAATCTTTCCTTTCGATTTTCTCTCTGCCTCCGTCATCATATATAAGGAAAACTTGAATTCCGTCAGGGCTGAAGCTTTCGCCGACATTGTATTCTTTTTTGAATTGTGAGCTGAATTCGACGGTTATTGCTTCAGCCTTTCTGACAGCCGTGGTAGATTCATCCGTCGAGGATTCCTGCGTAACGGGAGGTGCGGTCGTCGTTGTCACAGGTTGGGTTGTCGGCTCGGGAGGCTCTTCCTCCTGCGTGAAAAATTCAACTATTTTTTTCGAAACTTCTTCGATAATGTTATAATCTGTTGCGCTTGCAATAATTCCGTTTGCTGCAACGAGCATAAGCGCCGCGGCAATAACTGCTGCAAAAGCTTTTGAAAAGCGTACCGTTCTGATACCGAGCTTTGCCATAAAATCTTTTCGTGAAATCACGGGAATGACAGCATCAACAAAACCGTTTCTGATTGAGTTTATTGCATCTGCACATTCGTCAATAAAATCAAAATCTGCATCTTCTTTTTCGAGCTCTTCATCGATGAGTGCGTTAAGGTAATTGCAAAGGATTTCATTTAAATTCTGACTGAAATCAGGATGAAGAAGAATATCTTTATTAACGGTTACGGTCATAACGGTCAGCCTCCTTTCTCAAAATCTAATTGGGTGACCATATCGGTTATTTTTGCTTTCAGCCTGACCAGCCTCATTGAGACGGCAGGCCGCGAAATGTTAAGAATTTTTGCGATTTCATCAACTCGTGTGTTTTCTATGTATCGCATATTGTAGAGCAATTTTTCATCATCATCGAGTGCATCTATCAGCTTCTCGGCAAGTGCATCGTAGTCTATGTTTTCAATTGCCTCGGAGAATACTTCATCGCTCGTTGCGGCTTCGGCCGCTTTTTCAAGAGGAACGAGCCGCTTAGTGTCTTTTGTAATCTGTTCCTGCCTGCGTTTGACAAAATTCTCTGCCGTTCTGTAAAGGAAGGCTCTCGGATTTTCGATTTCCTCGCCGTTTTTCAGCTTCGTGCTGAGTACGAGGAATGCCTCCTGCACGCAATCGTCAGCCGATTCACGCTCACCTGAAAGACGGGCAAGGCAGAAATTAAACAGCTTCAGCCGATAGTCATCATATAGTTGCTGCAGCAAAGCAGTCGTCTGTTTTTTTGCTGACAAATGCACCGCCTCCTTTCAGGTTAATTTTCGCTCTCATATAGTAGTCAACCAAAACTCAAAATGTAACGGAAAATTTTAAAAAATTTTATGGTTTGTTCGAACTTCGGGTGGTCACCCATATTGCGTTGATTTGAAATCGGTTAGATAAATTCGGGTTTGTAGGGGTGATACTATTTTTGCACAATCTATATATGTGCGCGTAGGGACCGGCCTCCCGGACGGTCCGCAATTTTTGCTGATAAACGGACGGTCGAGGACGCCCGTCCCTACAACATCGCTTGAGGTAGGTTCGTAGGGGAACATATTATGTTCCCGTTAAAATAATTAGAAAACCACGGGCAGATAATATCTGCCCCTACGAACACGACTTAATATAAGCAAGTAGGGGATGAGTTACCCATCCCGAAGAAAAAGCACAAATTTCGGTACGGGAAACCCGTACCCTACCAACACAGATTTAAATTGTGCGTATCAAATCATCCCTGCAAACCCGAAGTAAGGGCCTGCGGCGCTGAAATATAATTTTATGTCATTCTGAACGCAGTGAAGAATCTTTTTTTAAGATCCTTCGCTGCGCTCAGGATGACACTAATAAAGATCCCGACAAACCCGAATTTATCAAACCGCAAATACAATGCGAAAAGAACCGGTTCATAACACCATTATACTATTTCTCGGCAGAAAGTAAATGTTCAGGGAAAAACTACAGAAAAAACCGACAAAAAAAGAATTCCCGCGGTTGCCCACGGGAGTTCTTCATTTAGAGTAAATATTTTTAAAAATCATTCAACCGTATATTCAAGTGTGCCTGCAAGTCTCCAAACATTGTTACGGCGGATGTAGACTCTGATTTCATTTGCTCCGTCTTCGTTCATCCACGCCTTACCCGTAAATACTCTGTTACCGTTTTCATCCGTTGCGTATGTTGAAACAGTTACGGATGTATCATCAGGCATTTTGAACATCACTTTTTCTGTCTTTTCGTCTGCAACAACCGTTGCCGGTACAGCACCCTTCTTGCCTGAGGTTGCTGAAAGCTCCATTGAAACAACAGGACTGTACGGCTCAACCGTGAAGCTGTATTTTATAGAATCCCATTTGCCGTCTTCTTTGCCGCGGACTTTTATCTCAACGCCGACGCTCATATTGGAATTAATCTCCCATACTTCGTAAGCAAGGTCACGCGCCATTGCGTTGACAACCTCTCCGTCTGCGTTATAGCTCGTGATTTTAACATTCTTGTTGTAACGGTCGTAGGTTCTCGTTCCGCCGTCAGGCTCGATGAACTGAATCATCGACTTTCTGCCGTTGACTGTTATTGTAAACATCTTGCGTGTATCTTCCTGCTGAACATATGTAACCTCTGTCACATCGCTGATAAGTGTCGGGTCAAAGGGCTCGTAGCCTTTAATAATAAGATCGCTGTAGGTTTCAAGAGAATCAACATCCAGATGTCCGTTTAAAACATACCAGTTGATATCGTATGATTTTCCCTGATTATTAGTCACTTTCCAGAAGCAGGAAGCTACATATGTAGCTTCGTCCGTAAAGCTTTCAAATCTGACCAAGTCAAGCGGGCGACCGTTTTCACCGATGAAGTTTTCTTTCAGGACATTGAACTTAAGTGTAAAGAGATATCCGTTTTCAATATCCGCAAAGCCTTCAAAATCTATCTGGACTATTGCATATCTTCTGTCCGGATTTTCTTCGTAATTCAAATCACCTGTTTCGATTATTGTAGCCGTTCCGCCGATGTCGTAAAGCTCCTTTGACGGGAGAGCATCGATAAGCTCCAATGTGCTTGAATCGTAGCTCATTATAAACTGCACCTGAGTTGAGCCGTCCTCAAAACCTGTGAGGCTTCTGATGAGATCAGCATAGCTTCTTCTCGTCGTAAACTTACAAGGATAGTATGCGAAATTATCAACTCTTGCGTGAGCTGCGGAGATATCGTTGCCGATGTACATATTCACTTCGTTAAGATTGTCTTCAAGAAGAAGATCCTCATAAGTATACGGTCCATCTTCAAGGCTCACCAAGTTAAACTTGATTCTGTCGCCAATATTCTGTGCAACTCCGTCTGCATCCGTGACTTCCCATACGAAGAGCTGTTCACCCGGTGCATCCTCGTAAGGTGCATTGTCAACGACTGTTCTCACCGTTCCGTCTTCGTTAATGAAGTTATCCTCAAGAACTGAGAATTTAAGATAATACGGAGCGCTTTTGTTTGAGTAGTTTATTGTTGAAAAATCTGCCTGAACAACGATGTAATCGTATTCCTGGCCGTCGGGTCCTGTTTCGCCCGTTGAACCCTGTTCCAATACCTGAGCGGTTGAATCTAAGCCGTTTGTATACACTTCAATAAACTTAAGCGTAGTTGCATCATAGATATACTTAGCAACGACTTTTGTTTTGCTGCCGAGTTCTACATTTGCCACTTCCTGACAGATTCCTAAATATCTGATATTTGCATCATCATACATCGAAAAATCGAATGTAGCAGGATAATAAATCATATCATACTTTTTCTGAATATGCTTTTCTGTTACACCGAAATTGAAGAGAGGCTGTTCTTCCTCAGGAACTATCGTTTTGCAATCAATATAAATCGATGAAGGTGTGCAATAATTCTGCACGAAGTGCTTAACATTCTCATCATCAACCAAGTTTGTGCAATCCGTAATCTCGAATATAATCTCATCCGTTGCCAGGTAGTCTTCGATTGTAAACTCGTAAGTCTCATATTCTTCTGCGTCCGGAGGAAGACAAACCGAACGACTGGTTTTTACAACAACACCTTCGTCAACCAATGTGCCGTTTTTATATACTTTAATTTCAACCGCCGCATTTTCGTCAGCCTCTACGGTTACCTTATAATTTCCGCCGTCAAAAGCATATTCGAACTTATATCTTTTAGTTTCATCCGCGGCAAAAACATCCGGTCCCCTCCAAGAGTCTTGGTAAATACTATATGTTTTCCGAGTGGTATCTTCAAGTCCGAATTCGGTGTCGCTGCCCATATGAAGTGTCGGAATAATATAACCGTTGTTTTCATTCTTCTCGTCAACCAGATATTCGTGTCCGCCCGGACGACTCATTTCCTCTGCAAATGCTTCAGTCTTCATCGCATCGCCCGTCTTTGAAGCAACGCCCGGCTCAGCAAGATTCATATAATTTTCACCCGTCTGATATGAAGCCTTAAGCATCGTTATCATAAAGGTATCTTTTCCGCTTGACGGCAAACGCTTTTCAGAATTGTAATAGGTATTTAAACAACGCCAGACGCAACCGCTGAATTCGCCGAAGAGTGCTCCTGCGCTCTCGCCGTTTGCCGTTACATCACCTGCCGAGTAAGAACAGAGAAGGTTTCTTGTATTGGCCGTACTGATATAATCGAGACACTGTTCACGCTCTTCGAATAAATATACGAGGTCATTTTCAACAGCCCATGTAGGCGGATATTCATGGGTAATAATACCGTCACCGCCGACGAATAGCTTTTCATACATATCAATTTGCGACTCTATCTGATGAAACTGCATAAATGCTTCTTCGAGATTGTCGCCCGGCGTATAGAACTTACCTGCCAAACCGCCGACATAATCATTGCCGCTTACGGTACCTGTATGGCAACAGTATTTCATTGTATTGCTATCAAGAGTCAAATCACCTACAATGCCACCGACATAGTTTCCTGTTGACTTGACTGTACCGGGATTTGAGCACTTGCTTAAGTAAACATCTGATGTAACACTCGCAACTATACCGCCAACATAATCTCCCGTTGACTCAACCGAGCCATTGTTTCTACAGCAAAACATATCTCCGCTTCCGCTAAACTTACCGACGATGCCGCCGCAGTAATCAGCACCGATAACCTTACCAAAGTTTCTGCAGCCAACGAAGTCTGCTTCGCCAAGAACTTCACCTGCTATACCGCCCGTATTTGCACCATCATTGATGATAATTCCGTCAAATACGACCTCATATACCCTTGAATAATCTTCAAGTGTTGAGCAGAACGCACCTGCGCTTTTGGATGAACTTCCTCGAAAATCAAAGACAGAGTTCTTTATGCAAAGATTCTGAATTTTGGAAGAACCGTTGATTACATCAAACAATCCTGAACCCTCGCTGTAAATACCGCTGATCGTATGATGGTTACCCTCAAAAGTACCGCTGAATACGCCTGAAGTTTTAGTGCGTATAATCTTTGTTCCTTCAGTTATCGGTTTTCCGACATAAAGCGGTGTATTGTTCTCATCAACGCTGAAAGTGCCGTGATTGATAACAATATCATTCTCAAGCTCAATCGTTACATTCTTACTTGCCTGACCCATTCTGATAAGGTCCATAAGAATCAAAAGCTCTTCAGCCGTTCTGATAGAATACTTGCCGTTTGGACGCATCATTCCGGGAGTAAGCTCCTCGGTATAAGGAATGAACGGCTCGTAATCTGTAATTAAAAGATCATTATAATCTGAGTCAAAGAAACCGTCATCCATTGTTATATAGAATGTTGAAATCTTATCGCTTAAATCGTGAATGTTTCCTTTGCTGTCTGTCACTTCCCACAAGCAGTCTTTAAAAACAAGATTTTCATAGTCTGCATAAACCGGGTAAGTATCCACTAATGTTCTTGCAATATTCGGCGCATCGGGATAGAAAAACTCCTCTTTGAGAACCTCAAACTGAAGATTGAATAAATACTCATCGACAAGACCTTGCGCATCCGAAAAGTCAATTTCAACTATAAAATAATTCTCTTCGGGATTTTCCTGCGATACTCCCTGCTCAACAATTTTCACTGAACCATCAAGATTGTATAAGCCTTTTGACGGAAGAACATTTATCAACTCCAAAGTATCCTTTGCATATGTATAACCTAATCTGATATGTGTGCTTGCCGCATCAATGCCAATTAATTTACAAAGCTCCACATAATCCTTCGGAAGTGAATTACCGTCTAAATCAAATTTTATGGGATAATATGCAAGATTCCCTTTTCGGACATGCTGCAATGTAGGCGCAACTGTAACGCTGTAATCAGCAGCCGAAGCACCTATAACACCGATTGAAAGTATCATAACAACAGCCAATAATACTGATAATACTTTTTTCATAAGACATTCTCCTTTACAATTTTTTGTTTGTTTCAGGATAATTAAAGCATGGTTGACCACCTCATTATTTTGTGTCTTCATTTAGTAGTCAGCCAAAACGCGATTTGTGACATAATTTTTTTAAAATTTTTTTATTTTTTTATTGCTTGATAATTGAGCCTCAAAAATCATGTAGAAATAATACACAGCCCTATGCGGCTATAAAAATTTGTGAGTAGGGACCGGCCTCCCGGACGGTCCGCAAATTTTGCTGATAAACGGACGGTCGAGGACGCCCGTCCCTACAACATTGACTTAGTTGAGTCCGTAGGGGAACATATTATGTTCCCGTTATTTTTATGTCAAGTCCGTGGGCAGATGATATCTGCCCCTACGATGTTGATTTTAATTTGTTCGATAAATTGGAATTATTTAAACAACCCTATGAACCAATTCCACGCCATTCTGAAGAAATCGGCAATGGCATTGAAAAAGCGTGTTATTAAACTGTCCTCTTCATCAACAATTTCGAAATTCACCGTTGCCGTGCCTTTATAATTGCCGATGCCTTTAATCTTCACTGTTGCCGTTCCGACATTGTGGTTATCCTCATAAGAAAGCGTATAATCGGTACCCTTTTTGAGTTTAACACCGTTATACTTGACTGTAACATCTGGCTTTATTGCTGCAGAATTATCGTAATACTGCGTAGGAATATGCGAAATCTGCAGATTGGAAATATTCTTTGCAACAATCGCAAACTCTGCCTTTGAAACGAGCATATCAAGGTCACCCTTGCCAGATACGATTACATCTGCCGTTCCGACATTTATGTTGTTGTAATACTCTACCGAATATTCGTTTTTGCCGAGCTGCTGTGAGGACATCATAACCGTCAGCTCAGGTTCGATTTTCTTCGTTGTATATGTCTGATTCGGAATCGGTGAAATCACAAGAGTTGTGACTCTGATTTTGTTTTCGATCGCGAATGTTTCAGCATAAGAATCAGCGAAGCAGTAAATCGTTACATTCTCCGAGCCGTCGAAGGCATCTTCTGCAATCCTTTCAACAGAATCTGAAATAACAACCGTCTGAAGATTTGCACAATCGGCAAAAGCCTTTGAGCCGATCTCGTCAACATTTCCGCCGAGAGCAACCGTCTGCAATTCACTGCAGGACATAAAGCTCTGCGCTCCGATGCTGATTTTTAAGCCTTCTTCATATTCAGGCTGTCCGATTTTTGCTTTTTCAATGTCCGTTTCGCTGAATGCACCGTAATCAATACCCTGAGATTTTGAAAAATCGAAGCTTAACAACGGGCATCCTCTGAAAGCACTGTCTTCAACCGTCTGCTTTTCTGCATACCACTCAAATTCCGCAAGCGAAGTGCAATTCATAAACGCACGGAAAGGAATGTGCGTTACATTCACGGACATATATACTTTCGTTAAATTCGCACAGTTCTGAAATGCGCTGTTGCCGAGAATCTTTACACTATCAGGAACAGAAAACTCCGTAAGACCGTTACAGTTCTGGAATGTTTTTTCTCCGATTTCTTTCAAA